>NZ_CAXSXW010000002.1:404736-506019 GCF_964241505.1 Klebsiella sp. Q11 | reverse complement strand
GAACCGCGAACGATCGGAGTGTCGTCGCCCGGGAAATCGTACTGAGACAGAAGTTCACGAACTTCCATTTCAACCAGCTCCAGCAGCTCTTCGTCATCAACCATGTCGCATTTGTTCAGGAACACGATGATGTACGGAACGCCTACCTGACGACCCAGCAGGATGTGCTCACGAGTCTGCGGCATCGGGCCGTCAGTCGCAGCAACAACCAGGATCGCGCCGTCCATCTGCGCAGCACCGGTGATCATGTTTTTAACATAGTCGGCGTGGCCCGGGCAGTCTACGTGCGCGTAGTGGCGAGTCGGGGTGTCATATTCAACGTGAGAAGTGTTGATGGTGATACCACGAGCTTTTTCTTCCGGCGCGTTATCGATCTGGTCGAATGCGCGAGCAGAACCACCGTAGGTTTTAGCCAGAACGGTAGTGATTGCAGCGGTCAGAGTAGTTTTACCATGGTCAACGTGGCCGATAGTACCGACGTTGACGTGCGGTTTTGTACGTTCAAATTTTTCTTTAGACACGGCTATATTCCTTACTATAGTGCTCTCCCCTTCTGGAGAGAGCACGGGACTTTGGTTTTAACCCTGCGGCTTATTTACCACGGGCTTCGATTACGGCCTGAGCAACGTTGTTCGGCGCATCATCATACTTCAGGAACTCCATGGAGTAAGAAGCACGACCTTTGGTCAGAGAACGCAGCTGAGTTGCATATCCGAACATTTCAGACAGCGGAACTTCAGCGTGGATCACAACGCCAGTCACGTTGGATTCCTGACCGCGCAGCATACCGCGACGACGGCTAAGGTCACCGATAACGTCACCAGTGTTCTCTTCCGGAGTTTCTACTTCAACCTTCATGATCGGCTCAAGCAGAACTGGTTTCGCTTTCTTAAAGCCATCTTTAAAGGCAATAGAAGCGGCCAGTTTAAACGCCAGTTCAGAGGAGTCAACGTCGTGGTAAGAACCGAAGTGCAGACGCACGCCCAGATCAACTACCGGATAACCAGCCAGAGGACCTGCTTTCAGCTGCTCCTGGATGCCTTTATCAACGGCCGGGATGTATTCGCCAGGAATTACACCACCTTTGATGTCGTTGATGAACTCATAACCTTTCGGGTTAGAGCCCGGCTCCAGTGGGTACATGTCGATAACGACGTGACCGTACTGACCGCGACCACCAGACTGTTTAGCGTGTTTACCTTCGATATCGGTAACTTTCGCGCGAATCGCTTCGCGGTAAGCAACCTGAGGTTTACCGACGTTCGCTTCAACGTTGAATTCACGCTTCATACGGTCAACGATGATGTCGAGGTGCAGCTCACCCATACCGGCGATGATGGTCTGGTTAGATTCTTCGTCAGTCCATACGCGGAAAGACGGGTCTTCTTTAGCCAGACGGCCCAGAGCCAGACCCATTTTTTCCTGGTCAGCTTTGGTTTTCGGTTCAACAGCGATAGAGATTACCGGCTCAGGGAATTCCATACGCTCCAGAATGATCGGCGCATTAGGATCGCACAGAGTGTCACCCGTAGTTACGTCTTTCAGACCGATAGCAGCAGCGATATCGCCCGCGCGAACTTCTTTGATCTCTTCACGTTTGTTAGCGTGCATCTGTACGATACGACCGAAACGCTCACGTGCAGCTTTCACGGAGTTCAGGATGGTATCACCAGAGTTAACCACACCAGAGTATACGCGGAAGAAGGTCAGGTTACCCACGAACGGGTCGGTAGCGATTTTGAATGCCAGAGCAGCAAACGGCTCATCATCGCTAGCGTGACGCTCAGCCGGAGTATCTTTACCATCGTCCAGGATACCGTTGATCGCAGGTACGTCAACCGGGGATGGCAGGTAGTCAACTACCGCATCCAGCATCGCCTGAACACCTTTGTTCTTGAACGCAGAACCACAGGTTACCAGGATGATTTCGTTGTTCAGAACGCGCTGACGGAGAGCAGTTTTAATCTCTTCTTCAGTCAGTTCTTCACCACCCAGGTATTTCTCCATCAGCTCTTCAGAAGCTTCAGCAGCGGACTCGATCAGGTTCTGGTGCCATTCTTCGGCCAGTTCCTGCATGTCTGCCGGGATATCTTCGTAAGTGAAGGTTACACCTGCGTCTTCTTCGTTCCAGTTGATGGCTTTCATTTTCACCAGGTCAACAACACCGGTGAACGCTTCTTCAGCGCCAATCGCCAGCTGCAGCGGAACAGGGTTCGCGCCCAGACGGGTTTTGATCTGACCAACAACTTTCAGGAAGTTCGCACCCATACGGTCCATTTTGTTAACGAACGCAATGCGCGGAACTTTGTATTTGTTTGCCTGACGCCATACGGTTTCAGACTGAGGCTGAACACCACCAACTGCGCAGTAAACCATTACTGCACCATCAAGCACACGCATGGAACGTTCTACTTCGATGGTGAAGTCAACGTGCCCCGGGGTGTCGATGATGTTTACGCGATGCGGTTCATACTGCTTAGCCATACCTGACCAGAATGCAGTAGTCGCTGCGGAGGTGATAGTAATACCACGCTCCTGCTCCTGTTCCATCCAGTCCATGGTGGCAGCGCCGTCATGAACTTCACCGATTTTGTGGTTTACACCGGTGTAGAACAGAATACGTTCGGTAGTAGTAGTTTTACCGGCGTCGATGTGCGCACTGATACCGATGTTACGGTAGCGTGCGATGGGTGTTGTACGAGCCATTTGATTCCTCGTTTATTTCTTTAGGCGTTCAGTTAAGTTATCCAAAACGGGCGACTTATCTGAAGCGCCCGCCTGGTGACTAATACTCCGAAGGGATTACCAACGGTAGTGTGCGAACGCCTTGTTGGCTTCTGCCATACGGTGAACGTCTTCACGTTTCTTAACTGCAGTACCTTTGTTGTCTGCAGCATCAGAAAGTTCGTTCGCCAGACGCAGAGCCATGGATTTATCACCACGTTTACGAGCAGCTTCAACGATCCAACGCATTGCCAGAGCATTACGACGAACCGGACGGACTTCAACTGGAACCTGATAAGTAGAACCACCAACGCGGCGAGACTTAACTTCTACAGTCGGGCGCACGTTGTCGAGAGCGACTTCGAAAGCTTCCAGTTCATTTTTACCAGAGCGCTGAGCCAGGGTCTCCAGCGCGCTGTATACGATTGCTTCTGCAGTAGATTTTTTACCATCTACCATCAGGATATTTACAAATTTAGCCAGCAGTTCTGATCCGAACTTAGGATCCGGCAGGATTTTACGCTGACCAATGACGCGACGACGTGGCATGGAAATACTCCGTTGTTAATTCAGGATTGTCCAAAACTCTAAGAGTTTAGTTTGACATTAATATAAAACGTTTGGCCTTACTTAACGGAGAACCATTAAGCCTTAGGACGCTTCACGCCATACTTGGAGCGAGCTTGCTTACGGTCTTTAACGCCGGAGCAGTCAAGCGCACCACGAACGGTGTGGTAACGAACACCCGGAAGGTCTTTAACACGACCGCCACGGATCAGGATCACGGAGTGCTCCTGCAGGTTGTGACCTTCACCACCGATGTAGGAGGTGACTTCGAAACCGTTAGTCAGACGCACACGGCAAACTTTACGCAGTGCGGAGTTCGGTTTCTTAGGAGTGGTGGTATATACACGAGTACATACGCCACGTTTCTGCGGGCAGGCTTCCAGCGCCGGCACGTTGCTCTTTGCAACTTTGCGCGCGCGTGGTTTGCGTACCAGCTGGTTAATTGTTGCCATTAAATAGCTCCTGGTTTTAGCTTTTGCTTCGTAAACACGTAATAAATCGCCTCATATAATATGAGGACGCAGAATTTTAGGGCGGTGCCGAAAAGGTGTCAAGAAATATACAACGATCCCGCCATTACCAGGACAACTGACCTGCATGTTTGACTGAAAGTCTGACGAAATCAGTATAGCTAACCCTGACGACACTGTCCGCAATTTGACCAGCCAGCCCGCGGGCTTCGATATCTTCTTGCAGAGCGTAGAGGGATATGGGGGCAGATTGCAGGATTTCAAGGAAACGGCCTTCCGCGAGAGCGGCGATAACGCCGTCCGACAGCAGCAGAAGATCGTCGCCCTCTTTTAGCAAACGGAGCATAGCCGCCATATCGGCGTGCCAGGGAGATGTGCTTAGCGTGTGGAGCATTCGAGCCTCAGAACCGCAGTATCACGTTAAAATCGTCAAGCCGGGCGCGCAAAGCCTCTGGCTCCAGCCATTCGCCATCAACAACCCACGGCGTGGCAGAATTCAGACCGCGCTCCCGTGCTGAAGCAGCGCAAATCCAGCACTGTTCGATATCGTATAGCGATAAGAGCTTAAAGGTGGAGATATAGTCGCGCGCCAGCACCGCTGCGGGGCGCTGCCCGGGAAGAAGCTGAAAGACGCCATCACCCACGAAGAAAACGCCGATCTCTTCCGTCAGCGCTGAGGTTGCCAGCAGGGCGTCCAGCCCTTCCCTGCCCGACGCAGAACCATGAGGCGCAGACGAAAAAACAAAGGCTACGCGCTTCATCAGAACTGCACCATGCGATCGCAGGTTAACGCGGCTTCCGCCAGCGCGCCCAATCCGCTCAAGGTAAAGCCCGGCTGCAAATTATACCCAGGCAAATTCAGCTGCCGGGCCTCCTGTTCATCAGTGATTCCACGCCGTAACGCTGCGGCTACACAGATATGCAAGGAAACGGCGTGTTCGTCATGCAGCGTCTGCCAGGCCCGAACCAGATCAAATTCGTCGCTGGCGGGCGCCGTGAGCTGATTCGCGTTATAGACGCCTTCACGATAAAAAAAGATGCTGAGCAACTCGTGGCCTTCCTGCAAAACGGCGCGGGCAAACTGTAGTGCGCTGCTGGCCTGCTGGGTACCATAGGCGGGCCCCGTTACCGTAATGGCAAAGCGCATTACTTATCCAGCCCCTGGAAATCTCCACTTTTGAACTGACGAATGTAGAGATATACCGTGTGCTTAGAGATATTCAGCCGATCGGCCACCTGATTGATGGCATCTTTGATATCAAAAATCCCCTTCTCATAGAGGTTCAGGACGATCTGCCGATTTTTAGCGTTGTTAGAAACGTTACGGTCAGCGTTCACCTCTTCAATTGTGAACTCAAGCGTCTGGGCCACCAGATCGTCAACCGATGAAGCAAAGTTGACCTGGGAATTCACCTCCGTCGTTTCCGGCGGAATAAAGGTGCTCATGATTTGTGAGAAAGGGACATCAAGGTTCATGTTGATGCACAGCAGGCCAATGACCCGATGGTCACGGTTGCGGATAGCGATAGTGACCGATTTCATCAGCACACCGCTTTTGGCGCGAGTAAAATAGCATTTGGAAACGCTGCTATCGGCTCCAGTCATATCGTGCAGCATGCGCAGCGCAAGGTCGGTAATTGGCGAGCCGATTTGACGGCCGGTGTGTTCACCGTTGGCGATACGAATAGCGGAACATTTTAAGTCCTGCAATGAGTGCAATACGATTTCACAGTGGGAACCGATGAGCATCGCTAACCCGTCCACTACCGCTTCATAGGATTTAAGGATATCGAAGTCGGTCTGGTCAAAAGGACGTTGATCCAGCAAATCAAGCTCACTGGTCTCGTTGGTTAAAAGCGACCTGGACATGAAAAAAAGCACTCCTTTTCAGGAGCCTGTCGTTATCGTCAGGGCAG
Organism: Klebsiella sp. Q11; assembly: GCF_964241505.1. Taxonomy (NCBI): domain Bacteria; kingdom Pseudomonadati; phylum Pseudomonadota; class Gammaproteobacteria; order Enterobacterales; family Enterobacteriaceae; genus Klebsiella; species Klebsiella sp. Q11. The sequence goes on along the minus strand of NZ_CAXSXW010000002.1, from coordinate 500,342 downwards.
GCTCATCATCATTATTAATCTATCTAAAGTAATACAGCGCCTGAGGTTCTTTCCAGTTTTAATTATATCTGCCCGCAATAAAAAAACCGCCGCCCCTGGAGGCGGCGGCTTAAAACCGATTACTTCTTAGCGTCAGCGGCTGGCGCTTCAGCAGCGGCTTCAGGCTTGGCGTCCGCTTTCGGCGCCGGTTTAATATCCAGCAGCTCTACATCAAATACCAGAGTAGAGTTTGCCGGGATACCCGGTACGCCAGTTTTGCCGTAAGCCAGATCCGGTGGAATGACCAGCTGGATTTTACCGCCTTTCTTGATGTTCTTCAGGCCTTCGGTCCAGCCCGGGATCACGCCGTCCAGGCGGAAGGAAAGCGGCTCGCCGCGGGTATAAGAGTTATCAAACTCTTTACCGTCGATCAGCGTACCTTTGTAGTTGACGACAACGGTATCGCTGTCTTTCGGCGTTTCGCCGGTACCCGCTTTCTCGACTTTGTAGAGCAGGCCAGATTTAGACGTTTTTACGCCTTTCTCTTTGGCAAAGGCGTCACGGTAAGCTTTGCCTTTTGCTTCATTCTCAGAGGCGTCTTTTTCCATTTTCTGCTGAGCAGCAGTTTTTACACGTGTTTCAAACGTCTGCAGAGTCTGTTCGATCTCCTGATCGGACAGTTTGCTCTTATCAGCAAAAGCGTCCTGAACGCCGGCGATCAGCTGATCTTTATCTAATTTGATGCCCAGCTTTTCTTGTTCTTTCAGGGAGTTTTCCATGTAACGTCCCAGCGATGCACCCAGCGCATAAGCAGATTTCTGATCGTCATTTTTAAATGCCGATTTGCTGTCCGTTGCGGGTGCCGCTTTCGCTGTAGTCTCAGCAGCGAAGCTCAGCGGTGCATTCAGGGCGATGGCCATAGTGGTCGCCAGCAGCGTTACTTTAAACAGTGATTTCATCCATTTCTCCAGGGCCGGGGCATCTCACCCCAGGGTTATCGTAAAAAACAAAAAACGTACTATAGAACGTTGCAGAACAAATCAACATACAGACGTACCTGAATATCGCCTCATTTAGGACTATTTTTGTATAAATTAGTTTCCTGTCAGACGTAACGATGCTGCGCGGATGCTGAAACTTCAGTAGAATCCGCCCGCAGGATAAGACAGAAGAGGTTACTCATGCACAATAGCACTTTAGAGACTCGCCTTGCGGAGCTGGAGAGCAGACTGGCGTTTCAGGAAATCACTATTGAAGACCTCAATAAGACCGTCACCGCCCACGAGATAGAAATGGCGAGGATGCGCGAACATATGCGCCTGATGGTCGAAAAACTGAAAGCCACTCAGCCTTCGCATATGGCTTCACAGGCGGAAGAAACGCCCCCGCCGCACTATTAAGACGTAAAAAAAGCGGGTTTCCCCGCTTTTTTCTATTCCGCGACGCGAGCGCAGCGGAATTAGTGGCAGCCGCAGCCGCCGTTGCCGCCGCAGCCGCCTTTGCCATGTTCGTGGTCATGGCCGTGGCCGTGGCCACCGCAGCAACCATCATGATCGTGGTCGTGGCCATGATCGTGCCCGTGAGCACCGTGTACATGACCATGCTCCAGCTCTTCCGCCGTTGCTTCGCGAATCGCGACAACTTCAACGTTGAACTTCAGATTCTGACCAGCCAGCATGTGGTTACCGTCAACAACAACGTGTTCGTCACCCACTTCGGTTATTTCTACCGGTACCGGACCCTGATCGGTTTCCGCCAGGAAGCGCATGCCAACCTGCAGTTCATCAACGCCCATAAATACGTCTTTAGGAACCCGCTGAACCAGGTTTTCGTCGTACTGACCGTATGCGTCGTTAGCGCCGACTTCGACGTCAAATTTGTCGCCAACGTCGTGGCCGTCCAGCGCGTTTTCCAGGCCGGAAATCAGGGAACCGTGACCATGCAGGTAGTCAAGCGGCGCGCTTACCGGAGACTCATCAACCAACACACCGTCTTCTGTACGTACCTGATAGGCCAGGCTGACCACCAGGTCTTTTGCTACTTTCATGATATCTCCTGAGCATGGGAAGAATAGTGGCGCAGATTGTAGCGGAATTCTGCACCCGTGTACCCTCTAGCTTAAAAAAAGCCGATAGATAACGCTAGTCCGGATGAAAAATGCCTATCACTTGCTCTTCTTTGCGAACATGCTCACGGACCTCTTTATCCGCCTCACGCATCTGATGACCGCACTTAACGCACTCAACAATATCGACATTATTCTCACGCCACATCGCCAGCGAATCCTGGGCCTGGCACGCCGGGCATTTCGCACCGGCGATAAAACGTTTACGCACAGCCATATCATTTACCTTTATTCAAATTCATCCCAGCCGTCTAACTGCCTGCTCTCTTTTTGCATCTCGCGCTGAAAAATCTCCTCCAGCTCGCGTCTGGCTTCCCGCACGCGGGATATCTGCAGGGTATCACTATGCACCGGCATTAACTCACGCAGCATCCGCATATCGAGGCGCCGAAAATGCAGCTGGGCGCGCTGCGCCTGATGGGGATGCATGCCGAGCGAGATAAGCGCTTTTCGTCCTAGCTCCAGCGCGCTGGAGAAGGTTTCGCGGGAAAACTGCGCCACTCCCGCCTGCAGCAGCTCATGGGCCTCAACGCGTCCCCGCGCTCGCGCCAGAATATGGAGATGTGGAAAGTGTTGTTGACACATCTCCACCAGCTTCATGGTATCTTCCGGCTCGTTGCAGGTGATAACGATCGACTGCGCGTCTTCGGCTCCCGCCGAGCGCAGGAGCTCCAGCTGCGTCGCATCGCCAAAATAAACTTTATAGCCATATTTACGCATCAGATTGACCGCGCTGATATCGCGCTCCAGTACCGTAATACGCATTTTGTTCGCCATCAGCAGACGGCCAATCACCTGGCCGAAACGTCCAAAACCAACGATGATCACCTGCGGTTTGTCATCTTCAACCCACGGAGCCTCGCCCTCCTCTTCAGGTTGGTTCAATCGCCGCGAAAGGACTTTATCGATGAGCTTCATCAGCAGCGGCGTGGTCATCATCGATAATGTCACCGTCACCAGCAGCAGGGCCATCTGATCGTTTTGAAACAGACGAAGCGAAGCGGGGAGTGAGAACAGCACAAAGGCAAACTCTCCCCCCTGGCTCAGCACGCCGGCAAACTGCACCCGTTCAGAGCTGCGCAGGCCATAAACCCGTGCCAGAAGATACAGGACGAGACCTTTTACCGTCACCAGTATCGCGACGCTGGCCACAACCCACAGTAAATGGGTATAGAGCACCCCAAGGTTCAGCGCCATGCCAACGGAAATAAAGAACAGCCCGAGGAGAAGCCCTTTAAACGGCTCAATGGCGATTTCCAGCTCGTGGCGATACTCGCTCTCTGCCAGCAGGACGCCGGCGATAAAGGTCCCCAGCGCCATCGACAAACCGAGCGCATCCATAAACAACGCCGATCCGAGAACCAGCAGTAGCGTCGCCGCGGTGAAGACCTCCCGCACGCCGGATCCGGCGATAAACCGAAATACCGGCCTCAGCAGATAACGACCGCCAACCAGCATTCCGCCGAAGGCCAGCACCTTCATCCCGATGGTGAGCCAGTTAAAATGGTCGTCACCTGACCCTGCGAGCAGGGGAACCAGCGCCAGGGCCGGGATCACGGCCAGATCCTGAAACAGCAGTACGGAGAAGCCCAGCTGCCCGGACTCGCTGCGGCTCATGCCTTTCTCCCGCATCAGCTGCAGCGCCATCGCGGTGGAAGACATCGCCAGTCCAATCCCGCCAACCACCGCAGCGCGCCATGAGAAGTCGCTAAGCATGAGCAAACCGCCAAGTATCAGCGCGCTGAAGGCGACCTGAGCGGCCCCGACGCCGAAAATGGAGCTTCTCAGCCGCCACAGCTTGGACGGATTCAACTCCAGTCCGATGATAAACATCAGAAAGACGACGCCTAATTCTGAGAAGTGAAGAATTTCATCCACATCGCTGATGAAGCCTAATCCCCAGGGGCCGATGGCGATACCGGCCAGCAGATACCCGAGCACGGCACCAATACCCAGCCTCGCCGCCAGCGGCACCGCCACTACGGCGGCAAACAGAAATAACACCCCGGCCAGCAGTAAATCAGCTCCCGCCATTTGGACCTCCCGCCGTTACAGGGTTAGCCAGCCAATCGCGGTAGGCGCGAGCGCGGCTTTTCAGATCGTCGGGTGATTGCCGACGCGCCCAGTAGACGATGATCGGGCTCATCCAGTGCATGCGGCACATACCGGCGGTCAGTTCGAAAGGGCGGAGAATATCATTCATCGGATAACGATGGGCATCGCGCCGGTAGGCGCTCTCCGGCTCGCCGGTAGTAATGACGCTACGCCAGTACTTTCCCGCCAGCTGATTCCCTCCCGCCCCGCTGGCAAAGCCGCGGCTGAGCACCCTGTCCAGCCACTCTTTCATCAGCGCCGGGCAGCTCCAGGTATAGAGCGGATGCTGGAAAACGATCACCTCATGCTGGCGCAGGAGATCCTGCTCGCAGGCGATATCGATAAAAAAATCCGGATAGTGCGCGTAGAGATCGTGCACGGTAACATTCGACAACTGTAAGGCCGGTTCAAGCAAAACCCGGTTGGCCACGGAATCCTGAGATTCTGGGTGGGCATACAGCAGCAAAACTTTCGCTGTCTGAGACATCTTTCCCCTCCCGAACGTCTTCTGGCGGCCTGTGCAGCGGCTGCGTCCCGACGCAACCAGAATGACTTTGTGTATCATCTTCATTTTGGGCTACCATTGCGGCCCGGTTGAGCGATTCGCTCGACACTACATTATCATAATGACAAATTAACATAGTCAGAACATACGGCGCCTTATGATTGTTTTCTCCTCCTTACAAATTCGTCGCGGCGTACGCGTCCTGCTGGACAACGCTACCGCCACCATCAACCCAGGGCAAAAAGTCGGCCTGGTGGGTAAAAACGGCTGCGGTAAATCCACGCTGCTTTCGCTTTTGAAAAACGAGATTAGCGCCGACGGCGGCTCAATGACCTTCCCCGGCAGCTGGCAGCTGGCCTGGGTTAATCAGGAAACACCTGCGCTTGCGCAGCCGGCTATTGACTATGTTATTGATGGCGATCGCGAATTCCGCAAGCTGGAGGCGGACCTGCACGAAGCCAACGAACGTAATGACGGCCATGCCATCGCGACGGTCCACGGTAAGCTGGACGCCATCGACGCCTGGACCATCCGCTCGCGTGCGGCCAGCCTGCTCCACGGGCTCGGTTTCAGCAACGAACAGCTTGAAAGACCGGTGAGCGACTTTTCCGGCGGCTGGCGTATGCGTCTCAACCTCGCGCAGGCGCTGATTTGCCGTTCCGATCTGCTGCTGCTTGATGAACCGACGAACCACCTCGATCTCGACGCGGTCATCTGGCTGGAGAAGTGGCTCAAAGGCTATCCGGGGACCCTGATACTGATCTCCCACGATCGCGATTTTCTCGATCCGATCGTCGACAAAATTATCCATATCGAACAGCAAACGATGTTCGAGTACACCGGCAACTACAGCTCATTTGAAGTGCAGCGCGCGACCCGTCTTGCGCAGCAACAGTCGATGTATGAGAGCCAGCAGCTGCGCGTCGCGCATTTGCAGAGCTACATCGATCGTTTTCGCGCCAAAGCCACCAAAGCTAAACAGGCGCAAAGCCGTATCAAAATGCTCGAGCGTATGGAGCTCATCGCCCCTGCCCACGTTGATAACCCGTTTCACTTTAGCTTCCGCGCGCCGGAAAGCCTGCCCAATCCCCTATTGAAAATGGAAAAGGTCAGCGCCGGTTATGGCGAGCGCGTGATTCTCGACTCAATCAAGCTGAATCTGGTTCCCGGTTCGCGCATCGGTCTGCTGGGGCGTAACGGGGCCGGTAAATCGACGCTGATAAAACTGCTGGCCGGCGAGCTACAGCCGCTGCAGGGTGAAATTGGTCTGGCGAAAGGCATCAAGCTTGGCTACTTCGCTCAGCATCAGCTGGAGTTTCTGCGCGCCGACGAATCCCCGCTGCAGCATCTTGCCCGTATTGCGCCGCAGGAGCTGGAGCAGAAGCTGCGCGACTATCTGGGCGGTTTCGGCTTCCAGAGCGATAAAGTCAACGAAGAGACAAAGCGTTTCTCCGGCGGCGAGAAAGCGCGCCTGGTGCTGGCGTTAATCGTCTGGCAGCGGCCTAACCTGCTGCTGCTTGATGAACCCACCAACCACCTCGATCTCGATATGCGCCAGGCGCTAACCGAAGCGCTCATTGATTTTGAAGGCGCGCTGGTGGTGGTTTCGCACGACCGTCATCTGATTCGCTCCACCACCGATGACCTTTATCTGGTGCACGACAGCAAAGTCGAACCTTTCGATGGCGATCTTGAAGACTATCAGCAGTGGCTGAGCGACTCGCAAAAGCAGGAAAGCCAGACATCGGAAGAGCCAAAGGAAAACGGCAACAGCGCCCAGGCGCGTAAAGATCAGAAACGCCGGGAAGCCGAGCTGCGTACGCTGACCCAGCCGCTGCGCAAAGAGATCGCCCGACTGGAAAAAGAGATGGAGAAGTTCAACGCGCAGCTGGCGCAGGCGGAAGAGAAGCTGGGCGACAGCGAATTGTACGATCAAAGCCGCAAAGCCGAGCTCACCGCGTGTCTACAGCAGCAGGCCAGCGCGAAGTCCGGGCTGGAAGAGTGTGAAATGGCCTGGCTGGATGCCCAGGAGCAGCTGGAGCAGATGCTGCAGGAAGGCTAGCGGCAATATGCCATACGTGAAGGCGGGCTAACCCGCCTTTTTTCATCCTCCGCACCGTGGCTTAGCGCTGCGCCGCCAGCCGGGCGCGGATCTGCGACAGCGAGGCATAGCCGTACAGCTTGCCATCCAGAAAGCGCGTTTTTAACTCGCCCTGCTGCTCCTGTTCCAGCGTTTGCCCATCGTACAGCTGCAGTTCCCCCAAGGCGTCGCGTTCCACGCGCAGCAAACCACGCGCCGAACGTTTAAGACCATTATCGGTTTTCGGCTCCTTAAAGAGGGCTCTTCCCTCGCCGTTCACCTCCCCCCAGGTTGCCTTCATCGCGAAGCCGAAGGTATCGCGGGTGTTGTACTGGTAGGTAAATGAACCCACGCCGAACACCACGTTAGCGCTGGCAAAGCCTTTCGCTTCCAGGCGACGCAGGATCTCATCCGCTCTGGCGAGAGTAATGGAATCGCCGTAAATCAGGCCGACATGCGGATCCAGCACCTTGTATCCTTTTTCGTTGATAGTGCCGCCAAAAATTTCCCACAGAACCTCCACGGAGCCTTTCTCCTCGGCGCTGCGCTCGCTGCGGGTGTCGTCGTCAGCTGCGGTTCCGCACAGAATCGCCACCGGATCGCCGCTGTCCGGACGGAATACCACGCGCCCCTGACGCTGCATAATTATTGCCTGCAGCTCGCGGGTGTATTCGGTCAGCACCTGCCAGTAGTCCCAGGTATCCGAGACGATAGAGACGAAACCCTGCGGGTGGACTTCGGTAATCAGCCGGCGAAAGGTTTCAATTTCCCGCTCGCGCTCGCCCATACACATCACGCTGTGTTCCGTAGCCGGAATGCTGGCGCCGATGAGCTCATCTTCACCGCGAGTGTAATAATCACGGGCATACAGCAGCGAAGGCAGGCTATCGGTCCCTTTGAAGCTGGCCAGATGTCCGCAGCCCGACTGCGCAGTGTCGTGCAGTCCGGACATCCCCCGAAACGAAAAGTCGTGACATTGGAAATCAAGGTGCGTCAGATCGCTACAGGTTTTCTCCGCCCAGCGTTCGCAAATCAGGCGATAGTGGTGGGCGATGGTCGCGTTGGTTGACACTTTCCACAGCTCCGCCGAAAGCACCGTCTCCAGATAGTTCACCAGCCAGAAGAACTCAGGTTGCGTATTGGTGATGGTCAGCACCGGTACTTTCATCGGCACCTTGGTGCCTTCATCCAGCGCTTTGATATGCAGCGGTAAATAGCCAAGCCGATGCAGAGCGCGAATAGGCTCCACCCCAACCGTATCGCTCCCCAGATAGCCGTCCATCACCTGCTTATACTCGTTCACGACCTCCTCTTCCGGGCGGGCGAAAAACGCCTCGTTAAACAGATCGACCAGGAACCACTGCAGAAAGCCCTGCAGGCCGAAAAACACCAGCTTGCCATCGGCCTGCGGCGACTGGAAAAAACGATCGCTGCGCGGGGTAAAGTTAGAGTAAACCTTCGTTGTCCCCTGCGGATACTGCACGCGATGGGAAACTTTATAACCATCAATGGCCAGAATCGGATTTATTTTCATCATGTTATCCCCAATGTGCGCGGTAGATGGCGTCAATATCGATAAGCTCCAGCTGCGGATGAGCCAGGGCAGGAGAAGTCAAAGAGGTGGTGGCGTAAACGGCATCGATGCCGTTATTCAACAGATGCTCTACGCCTTTGGAAAAAATACCGTGGGTGACGTACAGACTCACGCTGCGGGCGCCCGCCTCGCGCAGCACCTGCGCCGAGCCGATAAAGGTGCCGCCAGCGTCGCAGAGGTCGTCAACAATAAGCACCGCTTTACCCGCGACATCACCGGCCAGCAGGGAAAAACCGGTTAACGCGCCGCTGGCAAGGTCACGCTCTTTACCGAGGATCGCGAACTCTCCGGCGCCGCAGGCTTTAGCCACAGGATGAATCTTCTTTAGCGCGCCGGCATCCGGCGCCACCAGCATCAGCTCCCCGGCAGCAATAGCCTGACGCAGACCGGCGCTCTGCAGAAGACAGTGCTGTTGAGCCACCGCGACCATATTATTGACTGCCGCCGCTGCCGCATCGCTGTGCGGGTCAAGCACCACGACTTTGTCAAAGCCAAGAGTATTAAGCTGCCGGGCAAAGACTTTCAGCGCAAAGCTGTCTCCCGGCACCATATGACGATCCTGACGCGCCCACGGCAGCCACGGCAGTTCCAGATGGCTAAACGTCACGTCGGTAACATGACGCACGGCCTCCACCAGCTGCGCCAGTAGCATAAAATCGTTCATGTCGCGCAGAGCAACCGCCCGGATGCGCATCAGACGGGCGGAAGGCGGTAGTGGATCGGTCACCTTCAGCCACACAGCGCCATCGGGAAAGACGCCGCTGGCAAGCGTAAACGCTTCATCATCCAGTTCCAGGGTAAATTTTTCGCTCATGATGACCTCCGCTCATTACATTGTGTCCCTAAGACACAATTAATAATGTCCCTAAGACACATATTGTGCAAGCGTTAAATGTCATTTAAGCGGAGATTTTGACTAATCAATTGAAAAACAATAATAAAAATGGAGGCTTGCTGCACAGGAAGGGGCTGGTACACTTGTCAGCGTTCTTTTCCGCTGCGAGCGCTCTATGACCAACGATGCCGAATACCTCAGCCAATACGATGCCAGCCGCTTTCCCTCGCCGCTGGTGACCGTCGACAGCGTCCTGTTTACCCTGCATGAAGGGGCGCTGTGCGTTCTGCTGGTTGAGCGCGCCAATCCACCGCAGCAGGGGGCGTGGGGGCTACCCGGCGGCTTTATCGATCTGGCGCACGATGATTCAACCCGCGCCACGGCGCTACGTAAGCTCACGGAAAAAACCGGGATTTCACCGTCATGGCTGGAGCAGCTCGACACCTTCTCCGGGCCGGATCGCGATCCGCGCGGCTGGAGCCTGACTATCGCCTGGTTTGCGTTAATCTCGTGGGTAGAGTGTCAGCCGCATATCGCCAGCGTCAGCGATGCCCGCTGGGTGCCGGTGGCGCAGCTGGATTGCTATTCGCTGGCTTTCGATCATCAAAAGATTATCGACGCCGGTCTGCATCGCTTACGCCAAAAAACGATGTACTCTTTACTGCCGGTTTACTGTCTGCCGGAGACCTTTACCCATGGTCAGCTGCTGGAAGCCACGGAAATCATCCTTGGTCAGCCGATTCAACGCAAAAGCCTGATTCGCCGCTTCGAAGCCTCCGGAATGTTTGAAGAGACCGGTGAAACAGCGGCAACCGGCGCGCGGAAAGCGCGGCTATGGCGGCGTAAACCCGGCGTCGATTTTCATCTCTTTTCACGTAACCTGCTGGCCGATTAGCCGCAAGGCCACATATGGGCTAACCTGCGCACTTCATGCGCGGTATAGTATGTTATAAAGATTATTTATTGCTCTGGTGCTATGGTTGATATCACTCCTACAGAAATGACGCCCCCTGAAGACGACTCGCAGCAGTTTCATCCGATGCGCGGCGTAGGCAATCGTCATTTGCAAACCATGTTGCCGCGGCTAATCCGTCGCAAACTCCGCTTTACTCCCCACTGGCAGCGTCTGGAATTGCCGGACGGCGATTTTGTCGATCTGGCATGGAGTGAAGACCCTTCTCAGGCGCGCCATAAACCTCGCCTGGTGGTATTTCATGGCCTGGAGGGGAGCCTACACAGCCCTTACGCACACGGACTTATCCATGCGGCAATGCAGCGCGGCTGGCTGGGCGTGGTGATGCACTTTCGCGGCTGTAGCGGCGAACCCAACCGGAATAACCGCATCTACCACTCGGGCGAAACGGAAGACGGCTCCTGGTTTCTGCGCTGGCTCCAGCGCGAGTACGGCACGGTTCCCACCGCCGCGGTGGGATATTCGCTCGGGGGCAATATGCTGGGCTGCCTGCTGGCAAAAGAAGGCGACGCTATTCCCGTTGATGCCGCGGTTATCGTCTCGGCGCCGTTTATGCTGGAAGCCTGTAGCTATCATATGGACAAAGGTTTCTCCCGCGTTTATCAGCGCTACCTGCTCAACCTGCTGAAAGCCAACGCCGCGCGTAAACTAAAAGCCTATCCCGGCTCTCTGCCCGTCGATTTACGCCAGCTAAAAAGCATGCGCCGTATCCGCGAGTTTGACGATTGCATTACGGCCAGGATCCACGGTTTTGCCGATGCGCTGGACTACTATCGCCAGTGTAGCGCCATGCCGCGCCTGAGCGATATCACTAAGCCCACGCTGATTATTCACGCGAAGGACGATCCCTTTATGGATCACCACTCGATTCCCCCGCAGGAGCAGCTGCCGGCGAATGTCGAATATCAGCTCACGGAGCACGGCGGGCACGTTGGCTTCGTCGGCGGCACGCTGCGTAAGCCTGAAATGTGGCTTGAAAAACGCATCCCGGATTGGCTAACCCGTTGGCTAGGAGCGCAAATATGATCATTCCCTGGCAAGATCTCGATCCCGAAACGCTGGATAACCTGATCGAAAGTTTTGTATTACGTGAAGGCACCGATTATGGTGAACATGAACGTTCGCTGACGGATAAAGTCGCGGATGTTAAACAGCAGTTGAAAAGCGGAGAAGCCGTGCTGGTGTGGTCAGAACTGCACGAAACGGTGAATATCATGCCCCGCAAGCAGTTTCACGGCTAAGGCGGCACACACTATCGTTTACTCTGGGAGTTGTTATGTCTGCCAAACATCCGGTGATTGCCGTCACGGGCTCCAGCGGCGCGGGAACCACGACCACCAGCCTCGCCTTTCGCAAAATTTTCGCCCAGCTTAATCTGCACGCCGCCGAAGTTGAAGGCGATAGCTTTCACCGCTATACCCGTCCGGAAATGGACATGGCGATCCGTAAAGCGCGCGATCAGGGCAAACATATCAGCTACTTTGGCCCCGAGGCTAACGACTTCGGCCTGCTGGAACACACGTTCGCCGAATATGGGCAAAGCGGCAAAGGCCAGTCGCGCAAATATTTACATACCTATGACGAGGCCGTGCCGTGGAATCAGGTTCCGGGGACCTTCACGCCCTGGCAGCCGCTGCCGGAACCGACTGACGTCCTGTTTTATGAAGGCCTGCACGGCGGCGTCGTGACGCCGCAGCATAACGTAGCAAACCATGTCGACCTGCTGGTCGGCGTGGTGCCCATCGTCAATCTTGAGTGGATCCAGAAGCTTATCCGCGACACAAGCGAGCGCGGACACTCTCGTGAGGCGGTCATGGATTCCGTGGTCCGCTCGATGGAAGATTACATCAACTTTATCACCCCGCAGTTTTCACGCACCCACCTCAACTTTCAGCGCGTACCGACGGTGGATACGTCCAACCCGTTTGCGGCCAAAGCCATTCCTTCACTGGATGAAAGCTTTGTCGTTATCCATTTCCGTAATCTAAAAAATATCGATTTCCCCTGGCTACTGGCGATGCTGCAGGGCTCGTTTATTTCGCATATGAATACCCTGGTGGTACCGGGCGGGAAAATGGGGCTGGCGATGGAACTGATTATGGCGCCGCTGGTTGAGCGGCTGATGGAAGGCCGGAAAATCAGCGAGTAGCCAGAACCCCGGTGGCGCGATTGCCGGCCGGGGCGCGTTCGGCTTACCCTTCGATCACTTCATAAGAGTGGGTAATGTTTACCGCTTTCTCAAGCATCAGCGCGACGGAACAATACTTTTCCGCCGACAGGTCGACCGCGCGAGACACGGCAGCGTCCTTCAGTTCTTTACCGGTCACGATAAAATGCAGATTGATATGGGTAAACAGACGCGGCGCCTCTTCGCGGCGCTCCGAGGTCAGCTTAACTTCGCAGTTGGTGACGTTCTGGCGGCCCTTCTGCAATATGGAAACCACATCAATCGCGCTGCATCCGCCTGCCGCCATCAGTACCATTTCCATTGGGCTGGGCGCTTTATCCCCGGAATTGCCGTCCATCAGAATCTGGTGGCCAGAAGCCGACTCACCGATGAAGGTTAACCCTTCAACCCACTTCACTCGCGCTTGCATAAATTTAACTCCAGGGCTGTAATTTTCCTGACAGATTACGCGTACATAACAATTCTCGCAACGGAAGGCGACCTGGGTCATGCTGAAGCGAGACACCAGGAGACATGCGGCGAAAGCTATGCTAAAACAATCTGGATGCTACAGTAATACATTGATGTACTGCATGTATGCAGAGGAGTTCACATTACAGGCTGCAGAAAACTTTCAGCCGGATTCCCAGGTATAGGGATTCAATACGATTGCATGCCCGGATGCCGTGTAGTGTCGGCACCCGGAGATAGCTTATAACAGAGGATAACCGCGCATGGTGCTTGGCAAACCGCAAACAGACCCTACCCTTGAATGGTTCTTGTCTCATTGCCACATTCATAAGTACCCATCAAAGAGCACGCTGATCCACCAGGGTGAGAAAGCAGAAACGTTGTACTACATCGTTAAAGGCTCCGTGGCTGTACTCATCAAGGATGAAGAAGGTAAAGAGATGATCCTCTCTTACCTTAATCAGGGCGATTTCATCGGTGAATTAGGCTTGTTTGAAGAAGGCCAGGAGCGTAGCGCTTGGGTACGTGCGAAAACCGCATGTGAAGTGGCCGAAATCTCCTACAAAAAATTCCGTCAGCTGATCCAGGTTAACCCGGACATCCTGATGCGTCTCTCTTCGCAGATGGCTCGTCGTCTGCAGGTCACGTCTGAGAAAGTCGGCAACCTCGCCTTCCTTGACGTTACCGGTCGTATCGCTCAGACGCTGCTGAACCTGGCTAAACAGCCGGATGCGATGACCCACCCGGACGGTATGCAAATTAAAATTACCCGCCAGGAAATTGGTCAGATCGTCGGATGCTCCCGCGAGACCGTTGGCCGCATCCTGAAAATGCTGGAAGATCAAAACCTGATCTCCGCGCACGGTAAAACTATCGTCGTCTACGGTACCCGTTAAGTCGGTAAAACGGCGTATTGCCTGACAATACGCCGTTTTTGTTTTCCCCTCATGTGGCGCAGGCTGATTTACCACCCGGAAGTCAACTATGCACTGCGGCAAACGCTGGTGTTGTGTCTGCCGGTTGCGATTGGGCTTCTGCTCGGTCATCTCCAGCAGGGGCTGCTGTTTTCTCTTGTTCCCGCCTGCTGCAACGTTGCCGGGCTGGATACGCCGCATAAACGCTTCTTTAAACGCCTGATTATCGGCGGCAGCCTGTTTGCCGGCTGTAGCCTGATCGTTCAGCTCCTTCTGCAGCGAGACATCCCTTTGCCGCTGATCCTCACGGGTCTGGCGCTCATCCTCGGCGTCACCGCCGAAATCAGCTCCCTGCACGCTCGGCTGCTGCCCGCCTCGCTTATCGCGGCTATTTTTACCCTCAGTCTCGCTGGCAATATGCCTATCTGGGAGCCGCTGTTAATCTACGCCATGGGCACCTTATGGTATGGCGTGTTTAACTGGTTCTGGTTTTGGCTGTGGCGCGAACAGCCGCTGCGCGAATCATTAAGCCTGCTCTACCGGGAGCTGGCCAACTACTGCGAGGCCAAATACAGTCTGCTTACCCAGCATACGGACCCCGCCACATCGCTGCCGCCGCTGCTCAACCGCCAGCAGAAGGTGGTGGATCTGATTACCCAGTGCTATCAGCAGATGCATATGTTGGCGGCTAACCAGCGCAGCGATCACAAACGCCTGCTGCGCGCTTTCCAGGTTGGACTGGACCTTCAGGAACATATTTCCGTCAGTCTTCATCAGCCGGAAGAGGTGCAGAAACTGGTGGAGCGCAGCCACGCGGAAGCGGTGATTCGCTGGAACGCGCAAACCGTTGCCGCCCGCCTGCGGGAGCTGGCGGACGATCTCCTCTACCACCGTTATCCTCAGCGCTTTCAGATGGATAAACAGATCGGCGCGCTGGAAAAAATCGCCTGGCAGCATCCGGATAATCCGGTTGGCCAGTTCTGCGCCTGGCACTTCAGCCGCATTGCCAGGGTTCTGCGCACCCAGCGCCCGCTATACGCGCGTAACCTGATGGCGGATAAAACCCGCCGCCTGCCGCTGCTGCCCGCGTTGAAAAACTATCTGTCGCTTAAGTCGCCAGCGTTACGAAACGCGGCGCGTATCAGCGTGATGCTGAGCGTCGCCAGCCTGATGGGCAGCGCGCTGCATCTGCCTAAGCCCTACTGGATCCTGATGACCGTGCTGTTCGTGACGCAAAACGGCTACGGCGCAACCCGGGTACGTATCGTCCATCGGGCTGCCGGAACCATTGCGGGACTGGTCATTGCCGGGCTCACGCTGCACTTTCACGTTCCTGAAGGCTATACGCTGACCGCGATGCTGTTCATCACGCTGTTAAGCTATCTGATTATCCGCAAGCACTACGGCTGGGCGATGGTCGGGTTTACGGTGACGGCGGTGTACACTCTGCAGCTGCTCACTCTGAACGGCGAGCAGTTTATCATCGCCAGACTGATTGATACGCTGATTGGCTGTCTGATCGCCTTCGGCGGAATGGTCTGGCTATGGCCGCAGTGGCAAAGCGGGCTGCTGCGCAAAAATGCCCACGATGCGCTGGAAGCCGATCAGGAAGCGATCAGGCTGATCCTCAGCGACGATCATCAGGCCCCGGCGCTGGCCTACCAGCGCATGCGCGTTAATCAGGCGCATAACGCGCTGTTTAACTCGCTGAATCAGGCGATGCAGGAACCCGGCTTTAACTCGCACTATCTGGAAGACATGAAGCTGTGGGTGACCCACAGCCAGTTTATTGTCGAGCATATTAACGCGATGACCACTCTGGCGCGCGAGCACAATATGCTGACGCCGGATCTGGCGCAGCGTTATCTGGAATCCTGCGAGATTGCGCTCCAGCGCTGCCAGCAGCGGCTGGATTCCGACGGGCCGGGCAGCGCGGGGGATGTGAACATTATGGAGGCGCAGGATGCGGAGGTTCCTCGCGGCCCGCTCAGTACGATGGAGCAGCATTTGCAGCGCATTCTCGGGCATCTGAACACCATGCACACCATTTCATCGGTGGCATGGCGTCAGCGTCCGCATCATGGCATCTGGCTGCGCGCCACTAAGCGCTAAGCACCCGCTCAACTGCTTGGGCAAAGCGCGCCATGCCTTCAGCAATATCGCTATCATCAATCACCAGCGACGGTACGAAGCGCATCACGTCCGGTCCGGCATTGAGCACCATGACGCCCGCCTCTGCGGCGGCGTAGAGGAAATCGCGCGCCTTCCCGTGATACTGCGGCTTCAGCTCGGCGCCGATAAGCAGACCCATGCCGCGAATATCGCTGAACAGATCGAACCGCGCGTCAATGCGCTGAAGGTGCTCAACAAACAGCTCGCGCTTCGCGGTGACGCCGTCCAGCACTTCCGGCGTGTTAATCAGATCGAAGGCCGCTCCGCCAACCGCGCAGGCCAGGGGGTTACCGCCGTAGGTTGAGCCGTGAGAACCGGCGTGGAAAGCGCTGGCGATATCATGGGTGGTCAGCATCGCGCTGATAGGGAAGCCGCCGCCAAGCGCCTTGGCGCTGGTCAGAATATCCGGCGTCACGCCGTAGTGCATATAGGCAAACAGCGAGCCTGTGCGCCCCATACCGCACTGTACTTCATCAAACACCAGCAGTGCCTGGTGCTGGTCGCAGAGATCGCGCAATCCTTGCAGGAATTCCGGCGTCGCCGCCGTCACTCCGCCTTCACCCTGAATCGGCTCGACCACCACCGCGCAGGTATGATCGTCCATCACGGCTTTCACCGCGTGTAAATCGTTAAACGGCACGTGAACGATATCGGCCGGTTTCGGCCCAAACCCGTCGGAATATTTCGGCTGACCGCCGACGGAGACGGTGAAAAGCGAGCGACCGTGAAACGCATTATGGAAAGCGATGATTTTGGTTTTGTACGGGCTATGGCGGGTCACGGTGTAATGGCGAGCCAGCTTGAAAGCCGTTTCGTTAGCTTCCGTACCGGAGTTCATAAACACGACGCGATCGGCAAAAGTCGCATCCACCAGCTTCCGCCCGAGTCGCAGGGCGGGTTCGTTGGTAAAAACGTTGCTGGTATGCCACAGCTTTTCACCCTGCTCATGCAGTGCCGCCACCAGCGCCGGATGGCAATGACCGAGCGCGGTCACGGCAATCCCACCGGCGAAATCAACGTACTCTTTACCCTGCTGATCCCATACCCGGCTTCCCTTACCCTTCACCGGAATAAATTCTGCCGGTGCATAAATCGGCAAAATGACCTCATCGAATGTAGCGCGGGTGATTGCCGGTTGTTCAGTTGCCATGTGGTGCCCATCCTTTACGTTATGCAGCAATGATTATGATAATCTAATCACAAAATATGCATAAAAAATCAACCCATGGCAACTACAAATCACCGATTGAGGAAGTTTGCCAGCAGCTGGTGGCCCTGCTCGCTGAGAATACTCTCCGGATGAAACTGCACGCCCTCGAGATCGAACACGCGGTGGCGAATGCCCATGATCTCCCCCTCTTCGCTGCGGGCGGTCACCTCAAAGCATTCAGGCAGCGTTAGCGGATCAATGAGCAGGGAGTGGTAGCGGGTCACCGTAAGCGGGTTATTCAGTCCAAGGAACACCCCTTGACCGGTATGGCTAACGGGGGACGTTTTTCCGTGCATGACTTTGGCGGCTCGTACGATAGCGGCGCCGAAAACCTGGGCGATGGCCTGATGGCCGAGGCAAACGCCTAAGATCGGCGTTTGGCCGGAAAAATGGCGGATCGCCGCCAGTGAAATCCCCGACTCATCCGGCGTACAGGGGCCCGGCGAGATAACTATTTTCGCTGGCGCCAGGGAAATAATGTCCGCTAACGTCAGCTCGTCGTTACGCCTGACCAGCACTTCCGCCCCAAGTTCGCAGAAATACTGGTACAAATTCCAGGTGAAAGAATCGTAGTTATCGATAAGCAGGATCATAGCGGCTCCGGGAACAAAGAACCGCGCTATTCTACTCAGTTTCCGTCGCTTCGCTTACCACTTTGCGAAATATCGTCCGCAGTGGAGAAAGGTCGCCCATCGCTCCGCTCTGGTTGGCCTGGTTCCACGCATCGACCGCAATATCGCGCCAATCCAGCGTATAGCCCGCATGGATAGCCAGCTGCTCAAAGAAAATGCGTTGCGCCATGCCGTTACCGAGACGGAAAGGATGCAGGACGTTAATTTCGCAGTAGTAATGAGCAAGACGTTCAATGAATTTATCCTGCGCGAGACCCACCAGATAACCTTCCTCTTCAAGATCCTGAAGCAGCGCGTTCCCCTCTTTTTCGATATAGGCGAAATGGCAGAAGCGGGTGTCGCCCTGATAGATATCCACTTCACGCAGCTGCCCCGCCCAGTCGAAGACATCCTGATAGAGCTGGCGATGAATAGCGCAGAGATGAGGCAATCCCCGCACCAACGGCCCGAGTTCAATGGTTGCCGCGCGTAATGCGGTCAGCTCCCACGCCGCCTGCTCAAGTCGCTGAGCCTGGCGAATCCCCAGGCGGTTGCGCATCACCTTAAGACCGGGGTAGAGATAGGGGTCCCGCCCCTCGCCGAATTTATCGCTCATAGTGACTCCTTAACGCCGCAATGCGCGCCAGGGCTTCTTCGGGGGTAAGGGTTATCAGCGGAACATCGACGCCCTCCAGCCGTCGGCTGGCCTGAAAATTCACGTTACGTCGATCCTCCCAGAGACGGGATTTCTGTTTTTCGGTGAGCTTTTTCATTTAACACCTCCCTGACGCGTCCGCAGTTGCCACAAGTATAAGCGGCAAAAAACGATTTCGCAGGGAAGCGGGGGCTGCGCGGGTACGGGTTACCCGCGCAAAATAAGATTACGGCAGAACTTTTGCGGAAAGGATCACGATAGGTTTGGACGGTACATTCTGATACGGGCCAACGTTATGGGTCGGCACCTGAGAAATCTTATCCGCCACGTCCATACCTTTAACGACTTTACCAAACACCGCATAGCCAAAATCACGCTGGCCATGATCGAGGAAGGCGTTATCCGCAATATTGATAAAGAACTGGCTGGTGGCGCTGTCCTGATCGGCGGTACGCGCCATGGCGATGGTGCCACGCGTATTGCGCAGGCCGTTGTCGGCTTCGTTTTTAATCGGTGGATTAGGCTGTTTCTGCTGCATCTGCTCGTTAAAGCCGCCGCCCTGCACCATAAAGCCCGGGATCACGCGGTGAAAAGTGGTGTTGTTATAAAAGCCGCTGTTCACGTACTTGAGGAAGTTATCCACCGAGATCGGTGCTTTCTGGCTATTCAGCTCAAGCTCAATATTGCCCGCAGACGTGGTCAGCAACACATGGGGATCCCCTTTTGCCGCCATGGCCGGGGAGAATGCTGAAATGGCGAAAACGGCAGCCACCGCCGCGAGAGTTGATTTGAGCATGGAAATTCCTTAACGGAGCAGAATAAAAACCGAGTGCTTTGATTCTAAAGAGCCTTTGCATCCTGGGCCAGCCTTTTACCTAATTTTACTTAGCTGAAACAGTTGTAACGGTGGGCCTGGCGATCGGCTAAATAGATAAATGTGATATTAGTCACACTAAGAATTGCAAAAAGATATAAATTTCAGAATAAACGTTTGCTTGAATCACGCTAACGCATAAAATCTGTCCGCCCGGCGCAGAGTCAACGCGCTTTACATTTCTATTCACAGGCCAGTCATGACTAACAGCAATCGTATCAAGCTCACATGGATCAGCTTCTTCTCCTACGCCCTGACCGGCGCGTTGGTGATTGTCACCGGGATGGTGATGGGAAATATCGCAGATTATTTTCATCTGCCCGTTTCCAGTATGAGCAACACCTTTACTTTCCTTAATGCCGGTATCCTGATCTCTATCTTCCTGAACGCCTGGCTGATGGAAATTGTTCCGCTGAAAACCCAGCTGCGTTTTGGCTTTATCCTGATGGTTCTGGCCGTCGCGGGTTTAATGTTCAGCCACAGCCTGGCGCTGTTTTCCGCGTCGATGTTCGTGCTTGGCCTGGTCAGCGGGATTACCATGTCGATAGGTACCTTCCTGATCACCCATATGTATGAAGGCCGTCAGCGCGGGGCGCGTCTGCTGTTCACCGACTCCTTCTTCAGCATGGCGGGGATGATCTTCCCGATGCTGGCCGCTTATCTGCTGGCGCGCAGCATCGAATGGTACTGGGTTTATGCCTGCATCGGCCTGGTGTACGTCGCTATTTTCATTCTGACCTTCGGCTGCGAATTCCCGGTCCTGGGCAAAAAAGCCCTGCAGGATAGCCAGCCGGTCGTGAAAGAGAAATGGGGTATCGGCGTGCTGTTTCTCTCCATCGCCGCCCTGTGCTACATCCTCGGCCAGTTGGGTTTCATCTCCTGGGTACCGGAATACGCCAAAGGCCTGGGCATGAGCCTTGGCGATGCGGGTAAACTGGTAAGCGATTTCTGGATGTCGTACATGATCGGCATGTGGTCTTTCAGCTTCATCCTGCGCTTCTTCGACCTGCAGCGTATTCTGACCGTGCTGGCGGGCGTAGCGACGGTACTGATGTATCTGTTTATCAACGGTTCGCCGGAGCATATGCCGTGGTTTATTCTGACCCTCGGCTTCTTCTCCAGCGCCATCTATACGTCGATCATCACCCTGGGTTCACAGCAAACCCGAGTGTCGTCGCCGAAGCTGGTGAACTTCATTCTGACCTGCGGCACCGTGGGTACTATGCTGACTTTCGTCGTGACCGGCCCTATCGTTGCCGCCAGCGGTCCGCTGGCAGCGCTGCATACCGCTAACGGCCTCTATGCCGTGGTGTTTGTGATGTGTCTGATCCTCGGCTTCGTCTCCCGCCACCGTCAGAACAACGCGGCAGCGGAATCGCACTAAGCCTCAGGCCCCTTTGTTCCGGCAAAGGGGCTATTTCGGGTAAAGAACAGCTCCTCACCGCCCCGATCCATCTGAACCCAGGTTTGCGCCAGCTGCGTGGTGGCGATGACTCTCCCCTGGCGGATTGACCAACGCACCGGAACCTGACAACGCACGGCCTCAAACCCGTTTTCCGCGGGCAGAATCACCAGATTCGCCGTGTTCCCCGTCGCAATACCGTAATCGCTCAGGCCAAACGTGCGCGCGCTATTTTCCGTGACCAGCTTCAGTCCCTCGTTAATCTGCTGATAGCCCATCATCTGGCAAACGTGCAGACCCATGTGCAGCACCTGCAGCATATTGCCGGTCCCCAGCGGATACCAGGGGTCAAATACATCGTCATGGCCAAAGCAGACGTTAATGCCCGCCGCCATCAGCTCCTTCACGCGCGTGATACCGCGACGCTTCGGATAGTCGTCAAAGCGTCCCTGGAGGTGAATATTGACCAGCGGGTTAGCGACGAAGTTAATGCCGGAGAGCTTCAGCAAACGAAAAAGACGTGACGTATAGGCGCCATTGTAGGAGTGCATCGCGGTGGTATGGCTGGCGGTCACTTGCGGACCTATCCCCTCTTTTAACGCCAGGGCCGCCACGGTTTCAACGAACCGCGACTGTTCATCATCAATTTCATCGCAGTGGATATCCAGAGGCCGCTGATACTTTTTCGCCAGACGGAAAGCGATGTGCAGGGATTCCACGCCATATTCGCGCGTAAATTCAAAATGCGGAATCGCGCCCACCACGTCGGCCCCCAGACGCAGCGCCTCTTCCAGCAGGGCCTCACCATTGGGGTAGGATAAAATGCCCTCCTGGGGGAAGGCGACAATCTGCAGCTCGACCCACGGCGCGACCTCCTGTTTTACCTCCAGCATGGCTTTGAGCGCGGTCAGCGTCGGATCGGAAACATCAACGTGGGTACGAACAAACTGGATGCCGTTGGCGATCTGCCACTTCAGCGTCTTCCACGCGCGGGCTTTAACGTCCTCATGGCTCAATAAAGCCTTACGCTCCGCCCAACGCTCAATCCCTTCAAACAGCGTCCCGGACTGGTTCCAGTTCGGCTCTCCGGCGGTTTGGGTCGTATCAAGGTGGATATGCGGCTCAATAAAAGGGGGGATGGCCAGTCCGCCGCGGGCGTTCAGCACTTCAAAATTCTCTTTGCGCGCCTCCCCCATAGGGGTGATATCCCCGAAGCGCCCCTTGTCTATCGCTATCTGCCATAACCCTTCGCGATCGGGCAGACGAACGTTCTCAATTAACCAAAGCGGCGCTGCTGTCATATCGATGACTCCCGTAATTGTTGCTGAAGTTTTACTCAACCCGCCGTGGGTATCCGTTGCTAATTTTGTACATAAAAAAAGCAAAAAGGAAAAGCCAGCGTTTTCCGTTACTTATAAAAATACTGACAAATCATAAACATACCACTTAAGTAGTAGGTAAAGGTGTAATTGATTTGCATCAATAAGTGTCGCGGCTGAATCGTTAAGGTAGGCGGTAATATAAAAGAAATCGAGGCAAAAATGAGCAAAGTCAGACTCGCTATCATTGGTAATGGTATGGTCGGCCACCGCTTTATTGAGGACCTTCTTGATAAATCCGACGCCAGCCTGTTCGATATTACCGTCTTCTGTGAAGAACCCCGTATCGCCTACGACCGCGTGCACCTCTCCTCCTACTTCTCTCACCATACCGCCGAAGAACTCTCTTTGGTACGGGAAGGTTTCTACGAGAAGCACGGCGTTAAGGTGCTGGTCGGCGAACGCGCCATCACCATCAACCGCCAGGAGAAGGTTATCCACTCCAGCGCGGGGCGTACCGTTTTCTATGACAAGCTGATTATGGCGACCGGTTCCTATCCGTGGATCCCGCCGATTAAAGGTTCTGAAACCCAGGACTGCTTTGTTTATCGTACCATTGAAGACCTTAACGCGATTGAAGCCTGCGCCCGCCGCAGCAAACGCGGCGCGGTCGTCGGCGGCGGTTTGTTAGGCCTCGAAGCCGCGGGCGCGCTGAAAAACCTCGGCGTTGAGACCCACGTGATTGAATTCGCGCCCATGCTGATGGCGGAACAGCTGGATCAGATGGGTGGCGAACAGCTACGTCGCAAGATTGAAAGCATGGGCGTGCGCGTGCACACCAGTAAAAACACCAAAGAGATCGTTCAGGAAGGTACCGAAGCGCGTAAAACCATGCGTTTTGCCGACGGCAGCGAGCTGGAAGTCGACTTTATCGTCTTCTCTACCGGTATCCGCCCGCGCGATAAGCTGGCCACCCAGTGCGGTCTGGAAGTCGCTCCGCGCGGCGGCATCGTGATTAACGACGCCTGCCAGACCTCTGACCCGGATATCTACGCCATCGGTGAATGCGCCAGCTGGAATAACCGCGTTTACGGCCTGGTCGCCCCGGGCTACAAAATGGCTCAGGTTACCGTTGACCATATCCTCCAGACCGAAAACGCCTTTGAAGGCGCGGATCTTAGCGCCAAGCTGAAGCTGCTGGGCGTTGACGTCGGCGGCATTGGCGACGCTCACGGTCGTACGCCGGGCGCGCGCAGCTACGTTTACCTCGACGAAAGCAAAGAGGTCTACAAACGCCTTATCGTCAGCCCTGACAACAAGACCCTGCTCGGCGCGGTGCTGGTGGGCGATACCAGCGATTACGGCAACCTGCTGCAGCTGGTGCTGAACGCTATCGAACTGCCGGAAAACCCGGACTCGCTGATCCTCCCAGCGCACGCGGGCAGCGGTAAGCCGTCCATCGGCGTCGATAAACTGCCGGACAGCGCACAAATTTGCTCCTGCTTTGACGTCACCAAGGGCGCATTGATTGCCGCTATTAATAAAGGCTGCCACACGGTGGCGGCGCTGAAGGCGGAAACCAAAGCCGGTACCGGCTGCGGCGGCTGTATCCCGCTGGTGACTCAGGTGCTCAACGCCGAACTGGCGAAACAGGGCATCGAAGTCAACAATAACCTGTGCGAGCACTTTGCGTACTCCCGTCAGGAACTGTTCCACCTCATCCGGGTGGAAGGCATCAAAACCTTTGAAGAGCTGCTGGCGAAACACGGTAAAGGCTACGGCTGCGAAGTGTGTAAACCGACCGTGGGCTCGCTGCTGGCTTCCTGCTGGAACGAATATATCCTCAAGCCGCAGCATACCCCGCTGCAGGATACCAACGACAACTTCCTGGCCAACATCCAGAAAGACGGCACCTACTCCGTTATCCCGCGCTCTGCGGGCGGCGAAATCACGCCGGAAGGCCTGGTGGCCGTCGGCCGTATCGCCCGCGAATTTAATCTGTACACCAAGATCACCGGCTCTCAGCGTATCGGCCTGTTCGGCGCGCAAAAAGACGATCTGCCGGAAATCTGGCGTCAACTTATCGACGCGGGCTTCGAAACCGGTCACGCGTATGCCAAGGCGCTGCGGATGGCGAAAACCTGCGTAGGCAGCACCTGGTGCCGCTACGGCGTAGGCGACAGCGTGGGTTTCGGCGTCGAGCTGGAAAACCGCTACAAAGGCATTCGTACGCCGCATAAAATGAAGTTTGGCGTCTCCGGCTGTACCCGCGAATGTGCGGAAGCCCAGGGTAAAGACGTCGGCATCATCGCCACGGAGAAAGGCTGGAACCTTTACGTCTGCGGCAACGGCGGCATGAAGCCGCGCCACGCGGATCTGCTGGCAGCGGATCTTGACCGCGAAACGCTGATGAAATACCTCGACCGCTTCATGATGTTCTATATCCGTACCGCCGACAAACTGACCCGTACCGCGCCGTGGCTGGATAACCTGGAAGGCGGCATCGATTATCTGAAGTCGGTCATCATCGACGACAAGCTGGGCCTGAACGAACATCTGGAAGAAGAGATGGCCCGCCTGCGTGAAGCGGTAGTCTGCGAGTGGACGGAAACCGTTAACACCCCAGCGGCCCAGGTGCGCTTTAAACACTTCATCAACAGCGATAAGCGCGATCCAAACGTCCAGGTGGTCCCTGAGCGTGAACAGCATCGCCCGGCCGCGCCCTACGAACGTATCCCGGTAACTCTGGTGGAGGAAAACGCATGAGCCAGTGGAAAAACATCTGCAAACTCGATGACATCCTGCCGGAAACCGGCGTCTGCGCGCTGTTAGGCGACAAACAGGTGGCGATTTTCCGCCCCTATCACGGCGACCAGGTGTTTGCGATTAGCAATATCGACCCGTTCTTTGAATCCAGCGTCCTGTCTCGCGGCCTGATCGCCGAGCATCAGGGCGAGCTGTGGGTTGCCAGTCCGCTGAAAAAGCAGCGCTTCCGCCTGCGCGACGGCCTGTGTATGGAAGATGAAAGCCATTCGGTGGCGCACTATGAAGCCCGAGTGAAAGACGGCGTCGTGCAGCTACGCGGTTAATCACTTTACGGGAGGCGCAACGCCTCCCTTTTTTTGCATTTTTTTCTTCAATTGATGGCACAACGTCATTTGTACTGCATCGCGAAGGCAGCTAACCAAGAGCCAGCGCAAGGGATGTGGTGCTAAAGGAACTCCTATGTTTACGGACACAATAAATAAGTGCGCGGCCAACGCCGGGCGCATTGCGCGCCTCTCGGCCAATCATCCACTCAGCTTCTGGGTCAGCGCCATGATGGCGGGCGCCTACGTCGGCCTCGGTATCATCCTTATATTCACCCTCGGCAACCTGCTCGACCCTGCCGTTCGCCCGCTGGTGATGGGCGCCACCTTTGGCATTGCGTTAACGCTGGTGATTATCGCCGGCTCTGAATTGTTCACCGGCCACACCATGTTCCTGACCCTGGGCGTGAAGACGGGGACCATCAGCCAGGGGCAGATGTGGGCGATTCTGCCGCAAACCTGGATGGGTAACCTTGCGGGTTCCGTTTTCGTGGCGCTGCTGTATAGCTGGGGCGGCGGCAACCTGCTGCCGGTCGATACCAGCCTCGTCCACACCGTCGCGCTGGCAAAAACCAGCCAATCCGCGATGGCGCTCTTTTTCAAAGGCGCACTGTGTAACTGGCTGGTGTGTCTGGCGATCTGGATGGCAATCCGTACCGAAGGCGCGGCAAAATTTATTGCTATCTGGTGGTGTCTGCTGGCGTTTATCGCGTCCGGCTATGAGCACTCCGTCGCCAACATGACGCTGTTTGCCCTCTCCTGGTTTGGCCATCATAGCGATGCCTACACGCTTGCGGGAATCGGTCACAATCTGTTATGGGTAACACTCGGCAATACTTTGTCCGGTGTCGTATTTATGGGATTGGGTTATTGGTATGCTACGCCGCAATCGGAGCGCCCCGCCCCGGAAAAAACTAACGAGACTAAGAGTCTGGCTCAGTAGACGTAATCGGTGCAGGCAGGTTGAACATTGCCCAGATTCAACCTGATAAATAAGATAGCCTGATAGCCAGATTCTAAGGCTGCTGCCAATAATTAAGAGGGAATGTCGTGGACCATTTGCCTATATTTTGCCAATTACGCGATCGCGACTGCCTGTTAGTCGGCGGCGGCGATGTGGCTGAGCGTAAAGCTCGTCTGTTACTGGACGCTGGCGCCAGATTAACGGTCAATGCCCTGGATTTTGTGCCGCAATTCCAGGTATGGGCCGATGCAAACATGCTGACCCTGGTTCAGGGCGAGTTTAATCCTGCTCTGCTGGATAACTGCTGGCTGGCCATTGCCGCAACCGACAACGAAGCGGTTAATCAACGAGTCAGCGCGTCAGCGGAAGAAAGGCGAATATTTTGTAACGTGGTCGACGCCCCTCAGCAGGCCAGCTTTATTATGCCGTCGATTATCGACCGCTCGCCGCTGATGGTGGCCGTCTCATCCGGCGGCACCTCGCCGGTTCTGGCGCGCCTGCTGCGCGAAAAGCTGGAGTCAGTTTTACCGCTGCATTTAGGCCAGCTGGCCCACTACGCAGGTCAGCTGCGCTCAAGAGTAAAGAAACAGTTTGCCACCGTCGGCGAGCGCCGACGCTTTTGGGAGAAACTGTTTGTTAACGACAGGCTGGCGCAGTCGCTGGCCAACGAGGACCGCCAGGCCGTCGCTGACGCCACGGAGCAGCTGCTGACCGAGCCGCTGGATCATCGCGGTGAAGTGGTACTGGTGGGTGCAGGCCCCGGCGACGCCGGACTGCTGACCCTCAAAGGCCTGCAGCAAATACAGCAGGCCGATGTCGTGGTTTATGACCGCCTGGTCTCCGACGACATTATGAATCTGGTGCGCCGCGATGCCGACCGGGTCTTCGTGGGTAAACGCTCGGGCTACCACTGCGTACCGCAGGAAGAGATTAACCAGATTCTGCTGCGCGAAGCCCAGGGGGGGAAACGCGTTGTACGACTGAAAGGCGGCGATCCGTTTATCTTTGGCCGCGGCGGCGAAGAGCTGGAAACCTTGTGCCATGCCGGTATTCCGTTCTCCGTTGTACCGGGAATTACCGCGGCCTCAGGCTGTTCCGCCTACTCGGGCATTCCCCTGACCCACCGGGATTTTGCCCAGGGCGTGCGCCTGGTTACCGGCCACCTTAAGACCGGCGGCGAGCTGGACTGGGAAAACCTGGCGGTTGAAAAGCAAACCCTGGTGTTTTATATGGGCCTGAACCAGGCTCCGGCGATCCGGGAAAAACTGATTGCCCACGGCATGGCGGCGGATATGCCCGCAGCCATCGTTGAAAACGGAACGGCGATAACGCAGAAGGTTGTCACCGGCACGTTAGAGCAATTGGATATTCTGGCCCAGCAAATGGCCAGCCCGGCGCTGATTATTGTCGGCCGCGTGGTCGGCCTGCGCGATAAGCTAAACTGGTTCTCCAACCATTAATGACGCTGATGTAGCTCAAAACCGCTCACAAATTAAAAAGCCGGATGCATTGCACCCGGCTTTTTATTGCGCTGAGACCAACAAATTGCTCAGGGCTTAGCGACGAAACCAATCGCTTCGTAAACCGCTTTCAGGGTAACGGAAGCGCGAGCGCTGGCTTTCTCCGCACCCTCTTTCATGACCTGATTGAGGAATGCTTCATCACCGCGGAATCGGTGATAGCGCTCCTGCAGTTCGGTCAGCATGCCGGAAACGGCTTCAGCCACTTCGCCCTTCAGGTGACCGTACATTTTGCCTTCAAAATGCTGCTCCAGCTCTGGAATGCTCTGACCGGTAACGGCAGAGAGGATATCCAGCAGGTTGGAGACGCCCGCTTTGTTCTGGATGTCGTAGCGAACAACCGGCGGCTCGTCGGAGTCGGTGACCGCGCGTTTGATCTTCTTCACCACCGATTTCGGGTCTTCCAGCAGGCCGATAACGTTGTTGCGGTTATCATCTGACTTGGACATCTTTTTGGTCGGCTCCAGCAGCGACATCACGCGCGCGCCGGATTTTGGAATAAACGGTTCCGGCACTTTAAACACGTCGCCGTAGATAGCGTTGAAACGCTGGGCGACATCGCGGCTCAGCTCCAGGTGCTGTTTCTGGTCTTCGCCAACCGGGACCTGGTTAGTCTGATACAGCAGAATGTCGGCAGCCATCAGTACCGGATAGTCAAACAGACCGGCGTTAATGTTTTCCGCATAGCGCGATGACTTGTCTTTAAACTGGGTCATACGGCTCAGTTCGCCGAAATAGGTGTAGCAGTTCAGCGCCCAGCCGAGCTGCGCGTGCTCCGGCACGTGGGACTGAACGAAGATGGTGCTTTTTTGCGGGTCGATACCGCACGCCAGATACAGCGCCAGGGTGTCCAGCGTGGCCTTACGCAGCTGCTGCGGGTCCTGACGAACGGTAATCGCGTGCTGGTCAACGATGCAGTAAATGCAGTGGTAATCGTCCTGCATGTTTACCCACTGACGCAGCGCACCCATGTAGTTGCCAATGGTCAATTCACCGGAGGGCTGTGCGCCACTAAAAACGATGGGCTTAGTCATTTTTTATTCCTGAGTTTCACTGTACGGTAGCCCGAAAGCGGGCAAGAGTTCATTAAATTGGTCAAAGATATAATCCGGCTCGCTCAGCGAAATCGGCTCGCCGTAGTTGTAGCCGTAGGTCAGACCGATCGAGCTGCAGCCCGCGGCCTTCGCGGCCTGAATATCGTTGCGCGAGTCGCCAACGAACAGCAGATCCGCGGGTGGCAGCCCCAGTTTCTCCGCGACCAGAAGCAGCGGTTCCGGGTGCGGTTTTTTGTTTTTTACATCATCGCCGCCGATAACAACGGTAAAATATTTCGCGATATCCAGCGACGCCAGAATCGGCGCGACAAACGGCGTCGGTTTATTGGTTACCAGCGCCAGCGGCAGGCCCTTTGCGTGCAGCGCGCCCAGCGTATCGGCAACGGCGGGAAACAAAAAGCTCCCCTCTTCCGCCACTTCGCCATAGTAGCGATCGAACAGCTTGCGCAAAATGGCCTGCTGTTCAGCCTGCGGGATATCGTCATGATCGACGGAAGGTTTACCCTGCGCCGCTCTCAGCGCCGCGCGCTCCTGACGGGCCCAGGTCAGAGCCCGCTGGATCAGAACGTCAGCGCCGTTGCCAATCCAGGTCACGACGCGCTCTTCGCCCGCCATCGGCAGTTCCAGCGCATACAGGGCGTTATCAACGGCAGCGGTCAATCCCGGCGCGCTGTCTACCAGCGTCCCGTCGAGATCGAACGCCACGCCGCGAATATTTTGTAACTTATCCATGGCTAACCTTTGCTAATTCGCTACGCATTTGATCGACCACTTTTTTGTAGTCAGGCTGATCGAAAATGGCCGATCCGGCAACAAACATATCCGCACCGGCTGCGGCAATCTCAGCGATATTGCTGACTTTTACGCCGCCGTCGACTTCCAGACGGATGTCGTAGCCGGATTCATCAATGCGACGACGAACTTCACGCAGTTTTTCCAGGGTGTGCGGAATAAAAGACTGACCGCCAAAGCCTGGGTTGACGGACATCAGCAGGATGACATCCAGCTTATCCATCACGTAGTCGAGGTAGCTCAGGGAAGTGGCCGGGTTAAACACCAGACCGGCTTTACAGCCGTGCTCTTTGATAAGCTGCAGCGTGCGGTCAACGTGTTCAGAAGCTTCCGGATGGAAAGTAATGATGCTGGCGCCCGCGGCGGCAAAATCAGGAACGATGCGGTCAACGGGCTTGACCATCAAATGCACATCAATCGGCGCGGTGATACCGTAATTTCGCAGTGATTTAAGCACCATCGGACCAATGGTCAGATTCGGCACGTAGTGGTTGTCCATCACGTCAAAGTGCACAACATCCGCACCCGCAGCCAACGCATTGGCGGTATCCTCGCCCAGACGGGCAAAATCAGCCGACAGAATCGAAGGGGCAATCAAATACTGCTTCATCCGCATCTCCTTGAAATTTATTTGGTCTTGGGCGGACGGTACAGAGCCAGAAGCTCGTCCACCTTCTTACGTGTACCACCGTTGCTGCTGATGCTGCGTCGAACCTTCACAATATGCGTCTCAGCGGCGTTTTTGTACCACTCCTCAGTGAGCGGCGTGCGATGGTTTGAAATCAGCACTGGAATGCGCTTTTTCATCAGCGATTCCGCCTTTTTAGCCAGCAGCTCCTGCTGCTCCTGGCTAAAGCTATTCGTATGATAAGCCGTAAAATTCGCCGTTGATGACAGCGGCGCATAGGGCGGATCGCAGTAAACAACGGAGCGGTTATCTGCCCGCTTCATGCACTCTTCATAAGATTCACAATGAAACTCTGCATGCTGCGCCTTCTCCGCGAAATGATACAGCTCAGCTTCGGGAAAATAGGGCTTCTTATAGCGACCAAACGGCACGTTAAACTCACCGCGCAGATTGTAGCGACACAGGCCATTGTAGCCATGACGATTCAGATACAGGAACAGCACCGCGCGACGCAGCGGCTCCTGACTCTGGTTGAACTCATCACGGAACCGATAATACTGCTCTGCGACGTTGTTCTCTGGCGTAAACATCTCACGCGCCGCCGTAACATAGTCATCGGTACGCAGCTTGACGATGTTATACAGACTAATCAAATCACTATTGATATCAGCGAGGATATAACGAGAAAAGTCGGTATTCAGAAATACCGACCCGGCGCCCACAAAAGGCTCAATCAAGCAGTCGCCCTGCGGCAAATGCTTCTTAATATCGTCAAGCAGGGGGTATTTACCCCCTGCCCATTTCAGAAAAGCGCGATTCTTTTTCATGCTGCCTAACTAATTACACATTCTCCGGCTGTGGAGAAAGCTCCGACAGCATCCTGCGCTTCAGACTACACTGCGGCATTATTTCAGGTCAGACTGAACCTGATGCAGCGGTTTTGCCCACGGATTTTTTGCCTGTACATCTGCTGGCAGCGTAGCAACAGCACGTTTCGCTTCATCTTTCGAAGCGTAGATGCCGCTCACCAGGACATACCAGGGCTGACCGTTACGCGTAGTCTCATAGACAACATATTTTTCCAGCTTCTCTTTCTTCGCCCAACTGTTGAGGTTGTTGTAGTTAGAAGAGCTGCTGAGCTGCAGCGTGTAATGACCGGACGGCGCAGATTTCATCGAACTGACGTCACCCGCACTTTTACCCGCAGCGGCCGTAGCAGCCGGAGCGGCAGCGGCAGTTGCTGCTGGCGCGGTGGTCGCGGTCGCAGCAGGCGCGGTAGTCGCGGCTGGTTTGGCCTGGGCAGTTGCGGCAGGCTTAGTCGGCTGCGCGGCTGCCGGCGCCGTGGTCGCGACGTTTTCGACACGCTTAGGCTGGACCGCTGCCGGCTTCGGCTGGGTCGGCGCTTTCGCCGTGGCCTGCGGTTTCGGTTCGATAACCGTATGCTTACGCTCCGCCGGGCGCGGTGTCGCCGCCGTCTGACGCTCTGTCGTCGCCTGGCGCGGGGCCGCGGTGCCATTGCGCACTGGCGCAACGGTGGCTGGTTCAGTTGGCAGAGTAGAATTCGCGACCGCGCTATCAATCTGACCCTGCTGCTGGGTCAGCGCATTGTTCAGATCGCCCTGAACCTCAACGCGCTGCTGGCCTTGGGGTTCAGCCGTCGCCTGACCTTGAGTCGGGTTAGACGCGATAGGCGGCAGAGAAACATCCTGCGGCTGCGCGTTGTTTGCCGCTGATGAATCCTGAGCAGCAGGCTGGGTATTATTATTGTCCTGCTCGCCGGACAGGTTGATGCTCTTCTCGCCGGAAGCCGTTTGCTCGCTGGATGAGGATGGTGATTTCAGCGCGGAACCCACGCCAACGATCAGCAGCAGCAGAACGAGGATCCCCACGCCCATCATGATGTACTGACGGGAAGCCGGTTTCGCAGGCGCCTTCTTACGCTTACGAGGACGACGCTCAACCTGACGCTCTTCGTCATCGTCTTCGTCAGACTCTACTTCTTCTTCGTATTCTTCATACTGTTCTTCATCGCGCTCACGGCGTGCTTTGCTGCCGCGCGTCGGGCGACCATCGTCAGCATCATCAAGTTCGACATCATCAAAATTGATTTGCGGATCGGCATCACGCTCTGAAGACTGACGAGAACGACCAGTACGACGATCGCTGCGATCGGCTTTCATATCGTCTTCTGGTTTTAATTCATCCATTTAACACCCCACTAAAAGGCTTATGCTCACGACTATTGCACGTCACCCGAAATGATAACGCCGCGCGAACGCGGCCAGACCTTCTTATTGTTGCGCCTGCTGAGTATCAGCAATCGCGCCAAGAACAACATCATGCGGGACTCCGCCGCGTATCTCGCTCTTCCCTATCGCGAGAGGTAGCACCAGCCGCATCTCGCCCGCCAGCACCTTTTTATCACGCATCATATGGGGCAAATACGCCTCTGCTGCCATCTCCTGCGGGCCACTTACCGGCAAGCCAGCACGCTGCAGCAGATGAATAATGCGCTGCGTATCCTGCGGATTAAACCGCCCCAGACGTTCGGATGCACGCGCCGCCATCACCATACCGGCAGCGACCGCTTCACCATGTAACCAGTTACCGTAGCCCATCTCAGCTTCGATAGCATGACCAAAAGTATGGCCAAGATTGAGTAAAGCACGTAACCCGGTTTCGCGCTCGTCGGCGGCGACAACTTCAGCTTTCAGCTCACAGCAGCGACGGATACAGTACGCCATCGCTTTTTCATCCAGCGCCAGCAATGCATCAATATTATTTTCCAGCCAGTCGAAGAATTCGCCGTCAAGAATAACGCCGTACTTGATCACTTCAGCCAGGCCGGAAGAGAGCTCACGCTTCGGCAGCGTTTTGAGACAGTTAAGATCGACAACAACAGAAACCGGCTGCCAGAAGGCGCCAATCATGTTTTTGCCGAGAGGATGGTTGACGGCCGTTTTGCCGCCTACCGAAGAATCCACCTGCGACAGCAGAGTGGTAGGAACCTGAATAAAGCGCACGCCACGCTGGTAGCTGGCCGCTGCAAATCCCGTTAAATCACCAATCACCCCACCGCCGAGCGCCACTAACGTCGTGTCGCGGCCGTGTGGTTTTTGCAATAGCGCGGTAAAAACGGTATCCATCACCGCCAGGCTTTTAAACTGCTCGCCGTCGGGAAGAATCACGCTATCGACTTTTACGCCCGCTTGCTCAAGTACGGAGCGTACGGTATCCAGATAAAGCGGCGCCAGCGTTTCATTGGTGACCAGCATGACCTGGTCGCCTGATTTCAGTGGCAGGAAGGAAGCTGGATCGTTAAACAAACCAGCCGCGATGGTAATCGGGTAACTACGTTCCCCGAGGGTTACAGTAAGCCTCTCCATAACGCGACGTCCACCTCAGTTGCTTTTACTCTGACGCACTTTATTAAGCCAGAATCAGTTGCTTTCCAGCATATGAATAATCTGGTTTGCTACCACTTTCGCGCTTTGATCGTCAGTGCGGATAGTGACATCTGCAATCTCTTCGTACAGCGGATTGCGTTCATCCGCCAGCGCTTCCAGTACTTCGCGAGGCGGAGCATCAACCTGCAGCAAAGGACGCTTTTTATCGCGCTGCGTACGGGCAAGCTGCTTTTCGATAGTTGTTTCCAGGTAGACCACCACGCCGCGGGCGGAGAGACGGTTACGCGTTTCACGGGATTTTACAGAGCCACCGCCGGTTGCCAGCACGATTCCCTGTTTTTCCGTCAACTCATTGATGATTTTTTCTTCACGGTCGCGGAAGCCGTCTTCGCCTTCTACATCAAAGACCCAACCCACATCTGCGCCAGTGCGTTTCTCAATTTCTTGATCGGAATCGTAAAATTCCATGTTGAGCTGTTGGGCTAACTGGCGCCCAATAGTGCTTTTGCCGGCACCCATAGGCCCAACCAGAAAGATATTGCGTTTCTCTGCCATTTTTTCGGTACTACTAAGACTATTCGTTAATGGTAAACCCGCTTCGCAGACACCCAGCGCAGCAGGACATGAACTGAAACCTCATATGCAATTAGAGCGAGAGTCAGACTAAAAATTATCTCAATACTCCGGCTGGTTTGGCAACAGAATAAATCACCGGACAAGAAAGGGAGGATTGATGTCGTACCCGACTCTCAAATCGGTACCCCTTGTATGCTAAATCCGTCCTCACGTCAAACACCTGAAACGTGTTTAGCATGAAAAACCCGCTTAATGCACTGCCAGAATACGTGGAGTGATGAAGACAACCAGTTCACGTCGTTCGTTATCCTTACCGTCACGGCGAAATAACTGACCAAGCCAGGGGATGTCGCTAAGGAGAGGAATACCATCGCGAGACGTTTTATTTTTCTGCGCAAAGATCCCGCCTAACGCCAGGGTCTCGCCGCTTTTCATTTCAACCTGCGTTTCTATTTCTTGTTTATCGATAGCCAGCGCTTCACCATTTTCCTGTTTGAGCACCTGGCCCGGCGTATTTTCGCTAATCCTGAGTTTTAAACGCACGCGATCGTGATGCAGCACCGTCGGCGTCACCTCCATCCCCAGCACCGCCTCTTTAAACTCAACGGAGGTCGCCCCGCTTTCGCCGCTGGAGACCTGATAAGGTATCTCGCTGCCCTGCTTAATGCTGGCGGGCTGCATATGGGAAGCCAACAGCCGAGGGCTGGCGATAATGTCCACCTGCTGCTTCTGCTCAAGCGCGGAAAGTTCCAGCTCCAGAAGCCGCCCGCTGATGCGGCCGATGTTAAACCCGGCTCTCGTGCTGGCATCCCCTACCGCGAGGTTGCTGCTCAAGGTGGTTAATTTACCGGAGCCCGGCGGGCTGCTGGCGTCGGCCAGGCTCCACTTAACGCCCAGTTCGCGCAGGCTGGTTTCGCTCATTGAGACGATGTGCGCCGCCAGCTCAACCTGGCCGACGGGCACATCCATTTCCCGGGCCCACGCTTTTAACGCCGGGAGGTGCCGGGCATCATCACGAATCAACAGGCGGTTGGTTCGCTTATCGACCATCATATGCCCGCGAGCGCTGAGCAGTTTTTCACCCGCCTTCGCTAAATCTTCTGCATCCGCATAATGCAAGGTCACGCTATGTCCCTGCAAAGGAAGATTCTGCAGGCGCTTTGCTTTTTCCGCTTCCAGCTGCAGCCGCTGCGCCTTTTGCCACGCCTGAGTGTGCACGTACAGGACCGAACCTTGCTGAGTCAGGGCCAGACCGGCGCTGTCGATAACCGAGCGCAGCGCCTGTAACCAGGGCACCTCCTTCAGATGAAGAGATACCGTACCGCTGACGTCAGGAGCCACCACGAGATTTTTTTGCTTCAGCTCCGCCAGCGTTTGCAGTACCTGGGACACCGGCGCATCATCGACGACCAGCGACACGGGAAGATCCTTTTTGGCCGCGACGACCATCAGCGGCAGGAGCAGAAACAGCAGGCTTGTCCATCGCATTATTCTTTATTCCCTTTCGCAGCCAGACCCACTGTGCGGGTTCACACCCAGGACCGGTTGATATTGTCATTTTCTCTGGCGTCAGGCGCGTCACCCGCCAGCCCGTGGGCAAAATCGCCTCCGCCCTCACGCGACGCCATTTCCCGGCGCTATCCTGCACGATCCCCATAAGCGCCAGCGAATCGCCGATAGCACCGCCGTAGCGCCACTGGCTAAGCTGCGCCGTCCGGCAGCGGTCCACCGGGGGCTGAAACGGATCGCGCTCTTCAGCCAGCAGCGGGAGCGGGAACAGCAGCCAACACCACCATTTAAGGCGCATCTTCCGCCTCCAGATGCAGGGTCAACCGTAACGCCTGCTTTTCCGGCTGCAGGGAGAAAGCCGTAGCGCGCATCCCGCAGCGAGCCAGCCAGGAAAAGAGCGCGGGCACCGCTTGCCAGTCAACCGCCAGCTGCATCTCGCCTGCGGAGCCCCCTGGCCGCCAGGCGATAAGCGTCGCCCCGGCAATCGGAAGATCAATAGGCGTAAAAACCTGGGTCGCGTCTTCCTCCATGCCGGCGGTCTGTAAAGCGCTACGCAGCGGCAGCAGTTTTCGCCACTGCGCCTGTACCTGCGGCGAGCGCCCCGCCGACGTTTCTGCCTGGAGAGGCAGCAGTAGCCAGAACCCGATTACGGCGATGAGGACCAGAGCGACGGATATCATGAACAGATATTTGCGCCCCGTCAGCCAACGTTCAACGTCCCACTGCATTGTCGTCCTCTTCGGCCATGGAAAAGTGAAATAACCAGCGCCCTTCGCTGTCGCGGTGCGTTTCTCCCGCCTTTGGCGGACGCAAGCCGGCAACGCTCCCCAGCGCCTTTTCAAGCTCAGCCAGCCCCTTTAGATGCAACGTGAGTCCGCTCAGTACCAGGGTATTCTGTCGGTATTCCAGCAGCGTTAACCAGGCGTGCTCCGGCATACGCGACGCTATCGCCTGTAACGTTGGCTGCCAGGCTGCGGTTCTCTCGCGCCGCAGATAGCGCAGGCGCCGTTGTTCCTGCTGCTGCAGGCGCTGGCGCATGGCGCGTTCACGCTGCTGTAATGCGCTATAAAGCAGGTCGTCAGCGCTTATCCTCGCCGTTTCAAGGGAGTGGCTGGCCCGTTTGTTGAGCCGTGAGGCGAGGATCGCCGCAAGCAGAATAAGTAGCAAACCCACAATCAGCAGTCCTGCCATCCGCAGACGTTGCCGTCGACGCGTTTCGCGCCAGGGAAGGAAGTTAACGATGTGGCTCATGGCTGACCCGCTCCCAGCGCCAGGCCGAGGGCAACGGTAAAGCTATCGCCACGGGCCGGGAGCGGGGGCTGCAGGCGATGAATGACGCTCCATGCGTCAAAATTCTGCTCGTCGAGCGAGGCAGAGTTGCAAAGGCGAAACTCTCCGGCGTTCACCCGGGAAACCAGGCCGGGAAAAGAGGGTACGTCGCTGCATGGACAGCATCCCCAGCTATCGGCGGTCGCCCAAAGCCAGCTCGCTTCGTCACGCCACGCCAGCCCCTGAACCTCGACGGGCAGCCAGGGGAAAAAGGCGCCAAGCGCGCTGGCGTCCGGCACAATTCCGACCACCTTCAGCTTAAGGCGGCTTGCCAGCTGGCCGAGGACGTTAATATCCAGGCGCTGCGCGGCGGTGACCCGCCAGCCATCGGCCGCTCTGGCGTCCACATAATCGACGCAGAGCGATGACGCGGGCATTTCCAGCTGCTGCGCCATCGCGCTGGCGATCCAGGTCGCCTGCTCGCTTTCTCGTAATGAAATCTGCGGGCGCGGAAGCTGCTTTTGCAGCGTTCGCGCCGCCGGGAAGGCAATACACGCCTGATGCTGCAAAGGCAGCTCCCGCCGCCAGGGCTGCAGCTGGCGGGCCAGCGACTCAACGTCCACCACGATGCCCTGCCGCACGGTGCCGGGCATCAGCGGGATACTCCACCAGCGACGTAGCGCCCAGCGTGAACGCTCGAGTAATAACGCGACGATAGCAATATGGTCCTGCTGAATATGCATTCCTATGCGCCAGTTTCTAAAAGCCATGCCTACGATCTCCTTATCCGCCGATATGCTTCGCTATATCAATGCTCCAGGCTTGCCTTTATACTACTGCGCGTTTGTTTATAAACTGCCCAATGAAAACTAAATGAGAAATCTCCGGTGAAGTTCGTAAAGTATCTTTTTATCCTTGCAGTCTGTTGCGTACTGCTGGGAGCAGGCTCGATTTTTGGTCTCTATAAATATATAGAGCCGCAGCTCCCCGACGTCGCAACCCTGAAGGATGTGCGCCTGCAGATCCCGATGCAGGTCTATAGCGCGGATGGCGAGCTGATTGCGCAATATGGCGAAAAACGCCGTATTCCCGTCACGCTGCAGCAAATGCCGCCTGAGCTGATAAAAGCGTTTATCGCCACCGAAGATAGCCGTTTTTATGAGCACCATGGCGTTGACCCGGTCGGGATTTTCCGCGCGGCCAGCGTCGCGATGTTCTCCGGCCACGCCTCGCAGGGCGCCAGTACGATTACTCAGCAGCTGGCGCGCAACTTCTTCCTGAGCCCTGAGAAGACGCTGATGCGTAAGGTGAAAGAAGCCTTCCTCGCGATCCGCATCGAGCAGTTGCTCAATAAAGATGAAATCCTTGAGCTGTACCTGAACAAAATCTATCTTGGCTACCGCGCCTACGGCGTCGGCGCGGCCGCGCAGGTCTATTTTGGGAAATCCGTCGACCAGCTTACGCTGAGCGAAATGGCGGTCATTGCGGGCCTGCCTAAAGCGCCGTCGACGTTTAACCCGCTCTACTCCATGGATCGCGCAACCGCCCGCCGCAACGTTGTTCTCTCACGGATGCTGAGCGAAGGCTACATCACGCAGTCGCAGTACGATCAAGCGCGTAGCCAGACGATTGACGCCAGCTACCATACGCCGGAAATCGCCTTCTCCTCCCCGTATCTTAGCGAAATGGTGCGTCAGGAAATGGTCAGTCGCTACGGCGAGCAGGCTTATGAAGACGGTTATCGCGTCTACACCACCATTACCCGTAAAAATCAGCAGGCAGCCCAGCAGGCGGTGCGGAATAACGTGCTGGATTACGACATGCGCCACGGCTATCGCGGCCCGGAAAAGGTGCTGTGGAAGGTGGGCGAAACGCCGTGGGATAACCAGAAAATCCTCGATACCCTGAAAAAAACCCCGAGTACCGGACCGCTCTCTCCGGCGGTAGTCACTTCGGCAAGCCCGCAGGAAGCCGTCGCACTCATGAGCAACGGCACCTCGGTGTCGCTGAATATGGAAGGCGTCCGCTGGGCGCGTCGGTTTATCTCTGATACCCAACAGGGCGCCACGCCGCGTAAAGTGAACGATGTGGTACAGGCCGGGCAGCAGGTGTGGGTCCGCCAGGTGGGTAGCAGCTGGTGGCTATCGCAGGTGCCTGATGTCAACTCGGCGCTGGTATCGATCAACCCGCAAAACGGGGCGATCATTGCGCTGGTCGGCGGCTTCGATTTCAACCAGAGCAAGTTCAACCGCGCGACTCAGGCGCTGCGCCAGGTCGGTTCTAACATTAAGCCGTTCCTCTACACAGCGGCAATGGATAAAGGCTTAACGCTGGCGAGCATGCTCAACGATGTGCCGATTTCCCGCTGGGATGCCGGCTCCGGCTCCGACTGGCGGCCAAAAAACTCCCCGCCGCAGTATGCGGGCCCTATCCGCCTGCGTCAGGGGCTGGGTCAATCAAAGAACGTTGTCATGGTTCGCGCGATGCGGGCCATGGGCGTGGACTACGCGGCAGAGTATCTTCAGCGCTTCGGCTTCCCGGCGCAGAACATCGTGCGGACAGAATCGCTGGCGCTGGGCTCCGCGTCTTTCACCCCGCTTCAGGTTGCTCGTGGCTATTCGGTGATGGCTAACGGCGGTTTCCTGGTCAGCCCTTATTTCATCAGCAAAATCGAGAACGATCAGGGCGGCGTCATTTTTGAAGAGCGGCCAAAAATTGCCTGCCCGCAGTGCAATATACCGGTGATTTATGGCGATACGCCGAAGTCCGATGTGCTCGAGAACAAAGACGTTGAGGACGTAGCGACCTCTCAGGACCCGCAAAACCCTGGCGTTCCTCCGCAGCCGCAGCTGGCGCAGGCGAACCAGTCGCTGGTGGCGCAAAGTGGCGCACCGGAGTATGCGCCGCACGTGATCAACACCCCGCTGGCGTTCCTGATTAAAAGCGCCCTGAACACTAATATCTTCGGCGAACCGGGCTGGATGGGCACCGGCTGGCGAGCGGGACGCGATCTGCAGCGTCACGATATCGGCGGCAAAACCGGGACCACCAACAGTTCAAAAGATGCGTGGTTCTCGGGCTACGGCCCTGGCGTGGTGACGTCGGTATGGATCGGCTTCGATGACCACCGTCGCGACCTTGGCCGCACCACTGCCTCCGGGGCAATCAAAGATCAGATATCGGGCTATGAAGGCGGCGCCAAAAGCGCTCAGCCGGCCTGGGATGACTTTATGAAAAACGTGCTGCAAGGCGTACCGGAAGAACCGCTTACGCCGCCGCC
This sequence comes from Klebsiella sp. Q11, assembly GCF_964241505.1. NCBI lineage: Bacteria > Pseudomonadati > Pseudomonadota > Gammaproteobacteria > Enterobacterales > Enterobacteriaceae > Klebsiella > Klebsiella sp. Q11. Next base: position 460,273 of record NZ_CAXSXW010000002.1, on the reverse strand, counting down.
GGGTATTATTACGGTCAACATTGACCGCAGTACCGGTCAGTTGGCCAGCGGCGGTAACAGCCGCGCTGAGTACTTTATTGAGGGCACTCAGCCTACCCAGCAGGCGGTTCATGAAGTCGGCACCACCATTACCGATGGCGGTGGGGAAACCCACGAACTGTTCTGACAAAAAAAGCGCCTGCGGGCGCTTTTTTTTGGCTGACGGAAAACCGGTTGTAGATATCGTGCCACGGCTGGCGCCTTTACCACGACCTACCGCAACGGCGCCGTGAGGCAGCCGCGGGGCATTTTTCGTTATCCGGGAGTGACGCTACAGCCGCCCCTGAGCCTGCAGCCATTCGCGCAGCAGGAACAGCGCACTAACGTTACGCGCTTCGTTAAAGTCTTCTTCATCAAGCAGCGTCATCAGCTGCGACAGCGGCCAGCGAACCTGGGGCAGCGGCTCGGGCTCGTCGCCGGGCAGCGATTCCGGATAAAGATCTTCCGCCACCAGAATGTTCATCTTGCTGGAGAAGTAGGAGGGGGCCATGCTCAGCTTTTTCAAAAACGTCAGTTTTTGCGCGCCAAAGCCGACCTCTTCTTTTAGCTCGCGGTTGGCGGCCTCCAGTACGCTTTCACCCGGATCGATCAGGCCTTTTGAGAAGCCCAGCTCATAGGATTCCGTACCGACAGCGTATTCGCGAATCAAGATTATATGGTCATCGACAATCGGCACAATCATCACGGCTTCACGGGTAGAAGGCCGCATCCGTTCATACACTCGGCGCACGCCGTTGCTGAACTCGAGGTCCACGCTTTCAACATTAAAAAGGCGCGAGCGCGCGACTGTTTCAACGTTGAGAATAGTGGGTTTTTGTAATGATTTGCTCATTGTCATCGGTCTATGCTGTGATTACAGCGGCCATTGTGCGATACGCAGCACGGTTTCGGCAATCCTAATCGCTACTAATTTACATAGTTGCAACTTTCCCGTCCCGAGCCCGATTATCACAATGACTAAAAAGTCAATAGGTTGAATAGTATTTGAGAATATACTGATTCCTGGATTTTAACGTTTTTGATAAGGTTGTATGCTGCTGCTTTGCATAAGAGATTTTCCCGCTTTAACAGAGTGCCGATTGCGACGGCTGTTTTACCTCCATTGATGAATGGCAACCGACGATACCAGTAAGAAAAGAATAACTATGATGGGATGGGCATGGGCACCTTTCTGATATTTTTGATAGCTCTGCTAATCTGCGCATTGCTTATCGGGTGGTGGTATCGCACGCATGCAAGACGTCGTCGCCTGCCGCTGCTGCAGGCCTTTAGCGATGCCGCGACGCGCAAGCTTTCCGATGAAGAGCGCAGCGCCGTAGAAAAATACCTCGACCGTCTCAGCCGCAACCAGCAGCTGCCGGCATCAGGCGCCAGCAGCGCGCCGGTAAACCTGACCCTGAACGAACAGAGCGGCACCGTTTATAGCGTCACCCGAGCCATCACTCGTTACGGCATCACCACCGACGACCTCAACAAATGGCGCTACTTCCTTGATTCCGTGGAAATTCATCTTCCCCCCTTCTGGGAACAACACATCAATGATGAAAACAGCGTCGAATTAATCTCCACCGATAGCCTGCCGCTGGTGATTGCTCTCAACGGGCAAACTCTCAGCGACTACCCGCACGAGTCCCGAGGGTTGGCGCTTGAAAAATCCTCCGTGCCTCAGGCTTCCATCCGCGGAGAAGAGAGCGAACAAATTGAGCTGCTGAACATCCGCCCGGAAACCCCTGAAGAGTACGCGCTCAGCCGCCCTGACGGTCTGCGCGAAGCCATCCTGGTGGTCACCGCTTTCCTGCTGTTTTATTGCAGCCTGATGACTCCCAACGTTTTTTCCCCCTGGCTACTGGGCGGCGGGTTGCTTCTCCTGCTTGCGGGCATATGGGGTATTTACGCCCCCCCACGTAAAACATCGCTGCGGGAAATTCACTGCCTGCGCGGCATGCCTAAACGCTGGGGGCTGTTTGGTGAAAACGACCAGGAACATATCAATAATATTTCCCTCGGCATTATCGATCTTATCTACCCGCGCCACTGGCAGCCGTGGATCGCGCAGGACCTCGGCCAACAAACGGATATCGACATCTATCTTAGCCGCCACGTTGTCCGCCAGGGGCGCTTCCTGTCGCTGCATGATGAGGTCAAAAACTTCCCGCTTCAGTACTGGCTCCGCAGCGCGATTATCGCCCTGGGCGCGCTGCTGGTCGTCGTGATGCTGTGGGCAAGCGTACCGCTGAATATGCCCTTTAAATTCACCCTTTCATGGCTCAAGGGCGCACAAACTATCGAAGCCACGACGGTTGCCCAGCTGGAGAAGTCAAAGATTCGCATCGGCGACACGCTGCGCCTGAAAGGCACTGGAATGTGCAACATCCACTCGCCGGGCGCCTGGACGGCAAAAGAGAACTCGCCGTTTATGCCGTTCGATTGTTCACAAATCGTCTGGAATGATGCCCCTCCCCTGCCGCTGCCGGAGTCAGATATCGTCAGTAAAGCCACCGCCCTGATGCAGACAGTTCAGCGCCAGCTCCATCCCGAATCCGATGACGATTCGCGCGTCAGCCCGGCGCTGCGTTCCGCCATTCAGAAGTCAGGCATGGTGCTGCTGGATGACTTTGGCGATATCGTCACCAAAACTAACGACCTGTGCTCTGCGAAAGACGATTGCGTTCGTTTGAAGAATGCGCTGGTTAACCTCGGTAATACCCGCAACTGGGAAACCCTGATCAAACGCGCAAACGCGGGCAAGCTGGATGGCGTCAACGTCCTGTTACGCCCGGTAAGCGCGGAGTCGCTGGAGAATCTGGTCACCACCTCCACCGCCCCGTTCATCAGCCGTGAAACCTCGCGCGCGGCGCAGGCGCTGAATAGCCCGGCGCCCGGCGGTTTCCTGATTGCCAGCGATGAAGGCAGCGACCTGGTGAATCAGCCATGGCCAGGCACCGGGTTATACGACTTCCCTGCACACCAGCAGTGGAGCGAACTGCAGCGCCTGGCGGGCATGTTAATGCACACGCCGTTCCAGGCAGAAGGCATCGTCACCAATCTTTATACCGATGCCAACGGGACGCAGCACATCAACCTGCATCGTATTCCCGATCGCACCGGTCTGTGGCGCTATCTCGGCACCACGCTGCTGCTGCTGACCATGCTGGGCTGTACGGCGTATCACGGCCTCCAGGCTTTTCGCCGCTATCAGCGCCATCGCCAGCGTCAGGAAGAGATTCAGAAATACTACGAAAGCTGCCTGAATCCGGATCTCCTTTCCTCGCCGGAACCGCAAGAATAATTCTCTGCGCGACCGGGTATGATACCCTGTCGCGCAATTTCCCCCTCGCTGGAGACTCACCATGCATTTTGATATCGCCTGGCAGGAGGTTGATACCGTTCTGCTGGATATGGACGGCACGCTGCTCGACCTCGCCTTCGACAACTACTTCTGGCAAAAACTGGTGCCGGAAACCTGGGGCGCCGCGCGGGGTCTCAACCTGCAGGAAGCCAGGGACGCAATGCGCCAGGAGTACCACGCGGTGCAACATACGCTAAACTGGTACTGCCTGGACTACTGGAGCGAGCGCCTGGGTTTGGATATTTGTGCGATGACCAGCGAGCAGGGGCCAAGGGCCGCGCTGCGTGAAGATACCGTGCCGTTCCTCGAGGCGCTAAAAAACAGCGGCAAACGGCGGATTTTGCTGACCAACGCCCATCCGCATAATCTGGCGGTGAAGCTAAAGCACACCGGGCTGGATGCACACCTTGATTTATTGCTTTCCACCCACACATTTGGTTATCCGAAAGAAGATCAGCGGCTGTGGCACGCCGTGGCTGAAGAGACCGGCTTCGACGCGCGTAATACGCTCTTCGTCGACGATAACGAGGCGATTCTGGACGCGGCGGCGGAGTACGGCATCCGCTATTGCCTCGGTATCACCAACCCCGATTCCGGGCTGGCGGAAAAAAGCTACGCTCGCCATCCGGGGTTGAATGACTACCGGCATCTGATCCCCTCGCTGACCCTATAACAGGAGAGGCCATGAAAGAAAAACCCGTCGAAGCCGTCAGGCTGGACAAATGGCTGTGGGCGGCCCGCATTTATAAAACCCGTGCGCTGGCGCGCGAGATGATTGAAGGCGGCAAGGTGCACTATAACGGACAACGCAGTAAGCCGGGCAAAGTGGTCGAGCTGAACGCGACCCTGCTGCTTCGCCAGGGTAATGACGAACGAACCATCGTGGTAAAGGGCATTACCGAACAGCGCAGACCCGCCAGTGAAGCCGTCGCGCTTTATGAAGAGACGGCGGAGAGCATCGAGAAACGCGAGAAAATGGCGCTGGCGCGGAAGATGAACGCGTTAACCATGCCGCATCCCGACAGGCGACCGGATAAGAAAGAGCGCCGCGACCTGATGAGATTTAAACACGGCGATAGTGAATAACTGTGGCCCGCAAGAGAGATGATTATGACTCAACACGATCAATTACACCGCTATCTGTTTGAAAACTATGCCGTACGCGGTGAGCTGGTAACCGTTTCAGAAACTTTAGAACAGATTCTGACCAACCATAGCTACCCGCAGCCGGTGAAAACCGTGCTGGCGGAACTGCTGGTTGCCACCAGCCTGCTGACCGCCACGCTGAAGTTCGCCGGCGATATTACCGTTCAGCTGCAGGGCGATGGCCCGCTGTCGCTGGCGGTGATCAACGGCAACAACCAGCAGCAGATGCGCGGTGTAGCCCGCGTCCAGGGCGAGATCCCGGAAGGGGCGGACCTGAAAACCATGGTCGGTAACGGATATCTGGTCATTACCATCTCTCCGGAAGAGGGCGAGCGCTATCAGGGCGTGGTCGGCCTCGAGGGCGATACCCTTGCGGCCTGCCTCGAAGATTACTTCCAGCGCTCCGAACAGCTGCCGACCCGACTGATCATTCGTAGCGGCGAACACGACGGTAAACCGATGGCCGGCGGCATGCTGCTGCAGGTTCTGCCGGCGCAGGACGCACAGGCGGCGGATTTCGAACATCTGAGCACCCTGACTGAGACCATCAAAGCTGAAGAGCTGTTTACCCTGCCAGCAAACGATGTGCTCTGGCGCTTGTATCACGAAGAAGAAGTCACCGTTTACGAGCCGCAGAACGTCGAGTTTAAGTGCACCTGCTCTCGCGAGCGCTGCGCCGGCGCGCTGAAAACGCTGCCGGATGAGGAGATCGATAGCATCCTGGCCGATGAAGGTGAAATCGATATGCACTGCGACTACTGCGGTAATCACTACATCTTTAATGCGATGGATATTGCCGAAATTCGTAACAACGCCTCCCCGGCCGACCCGCAGCTCCACTAATCATCCCTTCGCCAGGCGCGGTTTCCCTTTTCGCGCCTGGCGTCAACGCTTTTTCTGCGCGTGGTGAATCGATTCCTCATGAAAGAGTTACGTAATTTTCTTTCAGGTAAGCGATTACATTCACATTTCAACAGTTTTTTTAATTACTTTTTAACCATTAAGAAACATCTACCCCCAACTATGCCCCAATTCCTGAGATAATCCCCTACGCCTCGTGACAGGAGTCACAACGTTTTTCGTAAGTCCGCCGTTTGTCGAGATACGTAAATCTATGAGCCTGGTCGCGGTCTATACCCCGTAATAAACCCTACAATTTAAAGCAGTACATATTGGCTAAGGAGCAGTGACATGCGCGTTAATAATGGTTTAACCCCGCAGGATCTCAAGGCTTATGGTATCAATGACGTCCAGGATATCGTTCATAACCCCAGCTACGATACTTTGTATGAAGAAGAGCTCGCCCCCAATCTGGAAGGCTATGAACGTGGCGTATTAACAAATCTTGGTGCAATCGCCGTAGATACCGGTATTTTTACCGGCCGTTCTCCAAAAGATAAGTATATCGTTCGTGACGACACCACCCGCGATACGGTGTGGTGGGCTGATAAAGGCAAAGGCAAGAACGACAACAAGCCGCTCTCTGAGGAAACGTGGCAGCACCTGAAGGGGCTGGTGACCCGCCAGCTCTCCGGCAAGCGTCTGTTTATCGTTGACGCCTTCTGCGGCGCCAATGCCGACACCCGCCTGAGCGTCCGCTTTATTACCGAAGTCGCCTGGCAAGCGCATTTCGTGAAGAACATGTTTATCCGACCAGGCGATGAAGAGCTGGCAAACTTCAAGCCGGACTTCATCGTGATGAACGGCGCCAAGTGCACCAACCCGCAGTGGAAAGAACAGGGTCTGAACTCCGAGAACTTCGTCGCGTTCAACCTGACCGAGCGCATTCAGCTCATCGGCGGCACCTGGTACGGCGGCGAAATGAAAAAAGGGATGTTCTCGATCATGAACTACCTGCTGCCGCTGAAGGGCATCGCCTCCATGCACTGCTCCGCCAACGTAGGGGAAAAAGAGGATGTCGCCATCTTCTTCGGCCTTTCCGGTACCGGCAAGACCACCCTCTCTACCGATCCGAAACGCCGTCTGATTGGCGATGACGAACACGGCTGGGATGACGACGGGGTCTTCAACTTCGAAGGCGGCTGCTACGCCAAGACCATTAAGCTTTCCGAAGCCGCGGAGCCGGATATCTACCATGCGATTCGCCGCGATGCGCTGCTGGAGAACGTGGTGGTGCTGGCCGACGGCACCGTCGATTTTAACGACGGTTCGAAGACCGAAAACACCCGCGTCTCTTATCCGATCAACCATATCGAGAACATCGTTAAGCCGATCTCTAAGGCCGGTCATGCCACCAAGGTTATCTTCCTGACCGCCGACGCCTTTGGCGTCCTGCCGCCGGTTTCTCGCCTGACCGCCGACCAGACCCAGTACCATTTCCTGTCTGGCTTCACCGCCAAACTGGCGGGTACCGAGCGCGGCGTTACGGAGCCGACGCCAACCTTCTCCGCCTGCTTTGGCGCGGCGTTCCTGTCGCTGCACCCGACGCAGTACGCGGAAGTGCTGGTGAAACGCATGCAGGCGTCCGGCGCGCAGGCCTATCTGGTCAACACCGGCTGGAACGGTACCGGTAAACGTATCTCTATCAAAGATACTCGCGCCATTATCGACGCCATTCTTGATGGTTCGCTGGACAACGCCGAAACCTTCACTCTGCCGATGTTTGAGCTGCAGATCCCGACCGAGCTTCCCGGCGTGGATACCCATATCCTTGACCCGCGCAACACCTACGGATCGCCGGAGCAGTGGCAGGAGAAAGCGGAACAGCTGGCGAAGCTGTTTATCGAGAACTTCGAGAAGTACACCGATACGCCGGCGGGCGCTGCGCTGGTGGCCGCGGGGCCGAAACGCTAATCGGGTCCGCAGAAATGAAAAAGCCGGGAATCGCTTCCCGGCTTTTTTATCGCGTTGACATCACGCAGGCTTCTTCTTACTCGCCGCCTTGCGCCGCTTATCCAGATCCTTAAGCAGCTTATTCACCTGCTCATCGGCAAACATCGCCTCGAGGGTGGTGGAGAGCTTGCGACGCCAGTTTGGATACTCCGTGCTGGTGCCCGGAATATTGACCGGCTCGGCCATCTCCAGCCAGTCTTCCGGCTGCAGGCCCAGCAGGGCGCTGTTGCTGTCGGCAATATAGCGCTGCATTCCACGATTGAGGGTCGACGTCATCGCCATCAGCGACGCTTTGTGCCCGGTACGCTTCGGCAGACAGCCGTAGCGGTGCAGAGCGTCCAGCAGCCCCTGCTTCGCCCGTTCGCGGTCCTGATACAGTCCGCGCAGTACCACCGCATCCGGATACAGGCCAAGCGATTTACCCAGCGTCAGGTCGCCGCTTTCCCAGTAGCCGCGCAGCGTTGGCAGGTCATGCGTCGTAGCCACAGCCATTGATTGCTCCGGATACGCCTTCGGCGCACGGAAAGTCTTCTCGTGGTCATTTTCGAAATAGAGCACTTTGTAAGAGTAAACGCCGCTTTTACGCAGCTTACCGACGATCTCTACCGGTACGGTTCCCAGATCCTCGCCGATCACCATACAGCGATGACGCTTACTCTCCAGCGCCAGAATCGACAACAGATCGTCGACCGGATACTGCACATAGGCGCCGTGATCGGCCGTTTCACCGTAAGGGATCCACCACAAACGCAGCACCGACATCACGTGATCGATGCGCAGCGCCCCGCAGTTTTGCATGTTGGCGCGCAGCAGTTCGACAAACGGCTCATAGGCGCGCGCCACGATGATATGCGGATCCATCGGCGGCAGGCCCCAGTTTTGCCCCAGCGGGCCCAGGATATCCGGCGGCGCGCCGACGGAAGCTTTCAGGCAGTACAGCTCGCGATCGCACCAGGTTTCCGCCCCGCCTTCCGCAACGCCCACCGCCAGGTCGCGATACAGGCCGATCGGCATGGCGTCGTTCTGGCTGGTATGCCAGCATTCGGCAAACTGAGTGAAAGCGAGCCACTGCAGCCACAGGTAAAAATTCACCTCATCGGCGTGTTCGGTGCAGAACGCTTTAACCTCCGGGCTATCGGTATCCTGATAAGCCTTCGGCCACGCGGGCCAGCCCCAGCGCAGCGGATCCTGCTTAACCTGCCAGGCGTGCAGCGCGTCAAACGCCGCCTGCCAGTACAGGCTTTCCCCCTCGCGCGCCACAAACTGACGGAACTCCGCCGTCGTCTCATCGTTACGTGCGGAAAAACCTTTCCAGGCCATGCGCAGCGCAGTGAGCTTAAGGGCGGTCACGGCGGTGTAGTCAACATCATCGGTCTGACGCGCGGCCTGCAGGGCCTGCTGCGTAGCCGGTGATTGCCACCATTTCTGCGCCTCTTTGCTGTGACGGAAATCCTCTACCGCATTGACATCAATATAGATAACGTTGAGCCAGCGGCGCGAAGAGGGGCTGTACGGACTGGCGCTCTCCGGATTAGCCGGATAGAGCGCGTGGATCGGGTTAAGCCCGATAAACGCACCGCCGCGGCGGGCGATTTCCGGCAGCATCGCGCGTAAATCGCCGAAGTCGCCAATCCCCCAGTTCTTCTCCGAGCGCAGCGTATACAGCTGTACGCAGGTTCCCCACAGCTTCTTGCCATCCTTCAGCGCCTGCGGTTCGTAGCAGCGCGCGGGCGCGACGATGACCCGGCAGTGCCAGCGGTCGCCGTCCCGAGTCAGCGTCAGCGTGTGGTACCCTTCCGGCAATCTTGCCGGCAGCGGCAGCGTTTCACCGCCGCGCGCCTGGCCCTGATACTGTTTCCCTTCTTCGGTGGTGAGGATCCAGTGGAACTCCCCCTGGCCCGCCACCGGCAGAGACATCTTTTTGCCGTAGGTGAACACCTGCACCGCAGGCAGCGGGTTAACCGCCGCCTTCACGGCGCTCGCTGTACGATGCATCGCATCAAGCAGCCGCTGCTTGGTCACCGCAGCAATGGACTGCGGCTTTCCATGAGCGTTGATGTAGCTTGGGCTTATTCCCGCCGCCAGGGCAGCGTTATCAAGGCGTTTAGTCTCCATAGGCCTGTCCTTAGCGTTTTGCCTGCCAGATACGTTGCTGATAATCGCGAATCGAGCGGTCGGAGCTGAACATGCCGCAGCGCGCGGTGTTCAGGATCGCTGCGCGCGTCCAGGCCTCCTGGTCGCGATACAGCGCATCAACCTGCTTCTGCGCCGCCACGTAGGCTTCAAAATCAGCCAGCACCAGGTACGGATCGCCGCCTTTCAGCAGGCTATACAGCATCTGGTCAAAGGCATGCTTATCGCCATCGCTATATTTGCCGCTCTCCAGCTCTTTCAGCACCGCGTCCAGCAGCTTGTCTTTCTTACGCCATTTCAGCGGATCGTAGCCTTTGGCCTTCAGCGCTTTCACTTCTTCCACGGTATGACCGAAGATAAAGATGTTTTCGTCACCCACCTGCTCAGCGATTTCCACGTTCGCCCCGTCCAGGGTTCCCACGGTCAGCGCGCCGTTCAGCGCCAGCTTCATATTGCCAGTACCGGAGGCCTCTTTGCCCGCCGTAGAGATCTGCTCGGAGACATCCGCCGCCGGGATCAGCATTTCCGCCGCCGAGACGCAGTAGTCCGGCAGGAATACCACTTTCAGCTTATCGCCAACCAGCGGATCGTTATTGATCGCTGCGGCAACCTTGTTGATCGCCCAGATAATATTCTTCGCCAGGTAGTAGCCCGGCGCCGCTTTCGCACCGAACAGGAACACGCGCGGTACGCGGTCCGTCTGCGGGTTCTCGCGGATTTCTTTGTACTGCGCGAGGATGTTCAGCAGGTTGAGGTGCTGACGTTTGTACTCGTGCAGACGTTTAATCTGGATATCGAAAATCGCCTGCGGATTAATCTCGATACCGGTACGCCGCTTCACAAACTCCGCCAGACGAACCTTGTTGGCCAGCTTAATGTCGCGATACGTCTGACGGAACTTAGCGTCATCGGCATATTTTTCGAGGTTGATCAGCTGGTCGAGATCGTTGGCCCACTCTTTCTTCAGGGTTTTATCCAGCAGCGCGGCCAGAGCCGGGTTGCACTGTTTGATCCAGCGGCGCGGGGTAATACCGTTGGTGACGTTATGGAATTTATTCGGCCACAGCTGGTGATATTCCGGGAACAGATCTTTCACCACCAGGTCGGAGTGCAGCGCGGCAACGCCGTTAACCGCAAAGCCGCTCACCACGCACATGTTCGCCATGCGAACCTGTTTATCGTGCACCACCGCCAGTTTCGCCCATACCTGCTTATCGCCCGGCCAGGTTTTATCCACCAGCGTTTTAAAGCGGTCGTTAATCTGTTTGATGATCTGCATGTGGCGCGGCAGCAGCGCTTTCACCAGCTTCTCATCCCAGCACTCCAGCGCTTCCGGCATCAGGGTGTGGTTGGTATACGCGAAGGTTTTGCTGGTAATCGCCCAGGCGTCGTCCCAGCTCAGCTGATGCTCATCAATCAGCACGCGCAGCAGTTCCGGAATCGCAATCGTCGGGTGAGTATCGTTAAGCTGGATGACTTCATAATCCGCCAGCTCCGCCAGCTTGCGGCCCGCCAGATGATGGCGACGCAGAATATCGGCAACCGAGCAGGCGCACTGGAAGTACTGCTGCATCAGACGCAGTTTTTTACCCGCCTGATGGTTATCGTTCGGGTAGAGAACTTTCGTCAGTTTTTCGGCGTCAATGCCCTGCTGTTCGGCACGCAGGAAATCGCCGTCGTTGAATTTGGTCAGGTTAAACGGATGCGCGTGCTTAGCCTGCCACAGGCGCAGCGGCTGAGCCACGTTGTTGCGGTAGCCCAGCACCGGCAGATCCCAGGCTTCGCCGGTAATCACGAATGCCGGTATCCACTCACCGCTTTTGGTCACTTTACCGCCGAGGCCAACCTGCACGTCCAGCGCTTCGTTGTGGCGGAACCACGGGTAGCTATTACGCCCCCAGTCATCCGGCGCTTCCATCTGCTGGCCGTCAGCGAAAGACTGGCGGAACAGACCGTACTGGTAGTTCAGGCCGTAGCCGGTCGCCGACTGGCCAACGGTAGCCATTGAATCAAGGAAACAAGCCGCCAGACGGCCAAGACCGCCGTTGCCCAGACCCGGGTCGATTTCCTCTTCCAGCAGGTCGGTCAAATTAATGTCGTGGGCCTGAAGCTCATCGCTGACCTGCTGATACCAGCCAAGGTTAAGCAGGTTGTTGCCGGTCAGGCGACCGATCAAAAACTCCATGGAGATATAGTTTACGTGGCGCTGCCCTTCGGCCGCTTTTGCTACCGGCTGAGCCGACAACAGCTCGGACAGCGCACCGCTAACGGCGCGCCACCACTGACGCTGGGTCATCTCGGAAGCGGACTGTAAACCAAAATGCTGCCACTGACGCGTCAGTGCAGCCTGAAACTGAGCTTTGTTAAAAGAAGTCTGTGACATAAGTAATCCGGGTCCTTTACTAAAACGTTAGCGTTAGTGTGCCGACCTCCCGGAGTCGCGTCCTCATCCCGCCAGGGATTAGCCGGGGAGGAGTAGCAGGGATGAGCGAAAAGTGTGATCGTGGCCACTATTACGTTAGCCTACCGGCAAAAATTATGCTGCAAAATTCGCCATACCGAAACAACAAACCGGCCCGCCTGGCGCTCAAAATTTTGTTACAAGCCAGGACGATAAAAGCAAGCGAAATGCCGTTGTGTAAATATTGCCAAATAAAAGTAAATATCAGGGGAATAAACGTACTTTAATGTAGAAATAGCTCAAAAAGATGACTTATAAGATTTCGCTGATAATATTTTATTAAAAACAAACAGCTACTAATTTTGTAATAAAAGATTAGCTTATCGTGCCTGTAACCTGCGCAATCCCAACAACCGCGCACGCTGACGCGGATTTCTGTGAATTTATCTCTATGTCCAAATTTGTGACATAGAGCAAATTCAAGAGCATAAAACTCGGACATAACTTGCAATAAAATTCATTATGGCCGACCTTATTGGATATTAATTACGAAGCGCAAAAAAATTCGCAACTCCTCCCTTGCACAGCGAAATGAAGAACTATGTTGATTCCGTCTAAATTAAGTCGCCCGGTCCGCCTTGAACACACTGTGGTTCGTGAGCGATTGCTGGCGAAACTTTCCGGCGCGAACAATTATCGTCTCGCGTTGGTGACCAGCCCGGCTGGCTACGGTAAGACCACGCTCGTGTCTCAATGGGCGGCGGGGAAAAACGATCTCGGCTGGTTCTCCCTGGATGAAGGCGATAACCAACAGGAGCGTTTTGCCAGCTATCTTATCGCCGCCGTTCAACAGGCAACCGGCGGCCACTGCGCGGCCAGCGAAGCGATGGTGCAAAAGCGCCAGTACGCCAGCCTGCCTTCCCTCTTCGCACAACTATTTATTGAGCTGGCCGACTGGCAGCGCCCGCTGTTCCTGGTGATTGATGATTACCATCTGATCAGCAATCCGGTGATTCATGACGCAATGCGTTTCTTCCTCCGCCATCAGCCAGAAAATATGACGCTGGTGGTGCTGTCGCGTAATCTGCCGCAGCTGGGTATCGCCAACCTGCGCGTGCGCGATCAGCTGCTGGAAATCGGCAGCCAGCAGCTGGCTTTTACCCATCAGGAAGCCAAGCAGTTTTTCGACTGTCGTCTCAGTTCGCCCATTGAGGCCGACGACAGCAAAAGGCTGTGCGACGATGTTGCCGGCTGGGCCACCGCGCTACAGCTGATTGCCCTCTCGGCGCGCCAGAACAATACTTCCGCCCACCACTCCGCCCGTCGTCTTGCCGGCATTAACGCCAGCCATCTTTCTGACTACCTGGTCGATGAGGTGCTGGATAACGTGGACCCGCGGACGCGTAATTTCCTGCTGAAAAGTTCGCTACTGCGTTCAATGAACGATGCGCTCATCGTCCGCGTTACCGGCGAAGAGAATGGCCAGATGCAGCTGGAAGAAATTGAACGTCAGGGCTTATTCCTGCAGCGGATGGACGATTCCGGCGAATGGTTCCGCTACCATCCGCTGTTCGGCAACTTCCTGCGCCAGCGCTGCCAGTGGGAGCTGGCGGTTGAGCTGCCGGAAATTCACCGCGCGGCGGCAGAAAGCTGGATGGCGCAAGGCTTCCCGAGCGAAGCCATTCACCACGCCCTGGCCGCGGGTGACGCCAAAATGCTGCGCGATATTCTGCTCAACCACGCGTGGGGCATGTTTAACCACAGCGAACTGAGTTTGCTGGAGCAGTCCCTCGCCGCGCTGCCGTGGTCAAACCTGCTGGAAAACCCGCGTTTAATTCTTTTGCAGGCCTGGCTGATGCAGAGCCAGCACCGCTATAGCGAAGTGAATACCCTGCTGGCGCGCGCCGAGCAGGAGATGGATACGGAAATGGACACCGCCATGCACGGGGATTTCAACGCCCTGCGCGCCCAGGTGGCGATCAACGCGGGCGATCAGGACGAAGCCGAGCGCCTGGCGATGGTGGCCCTTGATGAACTGCCGCTGGCCAGCTACTACAGCCGTATCGTTGCCACATCCGTACACGGTGAAGTTCTGCACTGCAAAGGCCAGCTGAGCAAATCGCTGGCGGTCATGCAGCAGACGGAACAGATGGCCCGCCGTCATGACGTCTGGCACTACGCGTTATGGAGCATGATCCAGCAAAGCGAAATCCTCTTTGCGCAGGGTTTCCTGCAGGCCGCCTGGGAAATTCAGGAAAAAGCGTTCCAGCTGATTCGCGAACAGCACCTTGAGCAGCTGCCGATGCACGAGTTCCTGCTGCGGATTCGCTCCCAGCTGCTGTGGGCCTGGGCGCGGCTGGATGAAGCGGAGACCTCCGCGCGCAGCGGCATGAACGTGCTTTCCTCCTATCAGCCGCAGCAGCAGCTGCAGTGCCTGACGCTGATGGTACAGTGCTCGCTGGCACGGGGCGACCTGGATAACGCCCGCAGCCATTTGAATCGCCTGGAAAACCTGCTGGGCAACGGCCATTACCATAGCGACTGGGTATCCAATGCCGACAAAGTCCGGGTGATCTACTGGCAGATGATCGGCGATAAAGCCGCCGCGGCAAACTGGCTGCGCCAGACGCCAAAACCGGAATTCGCTAACAACCATTTCTTGCAGAGCCAGTGGCGCAATATCGCCCGCGCGCAGATCCTGCTCGGCGATTTTGATTCCGCCGAAATGGTGCTGGAAGAGCTAAACGATAACGCCCGCTCGCTGCGTTTGATGAGCGACCTGAACCGCAACCTGCTGCTGCTCAACCAGCTCTACTGGCAGGCCGGGCGTAAGAGCGAAGCGCAAAAAGCGCTGCTGGAAGCGCTCACCCTCGCTAACCGCACCGGGTTTATTAATCATTTTGTCATTGAAGGCGAAGCGATGGCGCAGCAGCTGCGCCAGCTGATTCAGCTCAATACGCTGCCGGAGCTGGAGCAGCACCGCGCCCAGCGTATTCTGCGCGATATCAACCAGCATCATCGGCATAAGTTCGCCCACTTTGACGAGAGCTTCGTCGAACGGCTGCTGAACCACCCGGAAGTGCCGGAGCTTATCCGCACCAGCCCGCTGACCCAGCGCGAATGGCAGGTCCTGGGACTTATCTATTCCGGCTACAGCAACGAGCAGATCGCCGGTGAGCTGGACGTGGCCGCCACTACGATTAAAACGCATATCCGTAACTTGTATCAGAAGCTGGGCGTGGCGCACCGCCAGGATGCCGTTCAGCATGCCCAGCAGCTGTTGAAAATGATGGGATACGGGGTTTAAGCCGCTATCGGCTCGCTTCAGGCAACATAACCGTTACGTCATCGCCGGCGGCAGGTTTCCCTCCGCCTGGCGGCGGAGATAATCCCGTCACTCATCAACATCACGCCATCAATCGCGCGCGTCAGGCGGAGCAACGCTCTGGCATGACCCGGAAATGCTAAAGGTTCAGCACAGCTCCAGCTGAAGGTTGTTATCGGTAATCACCTTCAGTACGCCGGCGGGCGGCATCACATCGGTGTAGACCGCATCAACCATACTGATGCTGCCCATGTTGACCATCGCATTACGGCCAAATTTAGAATGGTCAACGACTAGCATCACGTGGCGGGAGTTTTCAATAATCGCCCGTTTGGTGCGCACTTCGTGGTAGTCGAACTCCAGCAGCGAGCCATCGCTGTCGATACCGCTGATGCCGAGAATGCCGAAATCAAGGCGAAACTGGGAGATAAAGTCCAGGGTGGCCTCACCGATAATACCGCCATCCCGGCTGCGCAGCTCGCCGCCGGCCAGGATAATACGGAAGTCCTCTTTCACCATCAGCGTATTGGCGACGTTGAGGTTATTGGTGACGATGCGCAGATCGTTATGGTTAAGCAGCGCGTGGGCCACCGCTTCCGGCGTGGTACCGATATCGATAAACAGCGTCGCGCCATCGGGGATTTCGCTCGCCACCTTGCGGGCGATGCGCTCTTTTTCATGGGTCTGGGTCGATTTTCTGTCGTGCCAGGACGTATTCACCGAGCTGGACGGCAGCGCAGCGCCGCCGTGATGACGCAGAATCATTTTCTGATCGGCTAAATCATTCAGATCGCGGCGAATGGTCTGCGGGCTGACGGCAAACTGCTCGACAAGCTCTTCGGTACTGACGTATCCCTGTTTTTTTACCAGCTCGATAATCGCGTCATGACGTTGTGTTTGTTTCATGAAATATCCCTGGGAATCTCTACGTTCGTTTTCGCACATTCTGCGTATCAACAAACGCCATCGCCAGCCCGGTCACCAGACCGGCCACGTGCGCACCGTTCGCAATCGACATGCCGAAAACATCAAACCATCCAGCAATTAACCATACTAAAGAGAAGAGTATCAAGCCGCGCTGTAAATAAACGCCGCTCTGCGGATCGCGCTCGCCTCGTAGCCAGACATAGCCCATTAGCGCATAGACTACGCCGGAGAGTCCGCCAAACCACGGGCCGCTGAACTGATGCTGCACAAAGCCGCTCAGCAAAGCGGCGATCACCGTAATCACCACCAGCTTGCCGCTGCCGATGCGCTTTTCTACCGCTCCGCCGAGGTACCACCACCATAGCAGGTTGAACAGAATATGCATCAGCGAGAAGTGCATAAGCGCATGGCTAAAGTAGCGCCAGACTTCAAATTTCAGCGAAGGATCGTAGGGCCAGGCCAGCAGCAGCATGACCGGTTGATCGCCAATGACCGTTTGCAGAACAAAGACGGCGATGCAGGCGAAGAGCACGCCCCAGGTCACCGGCCCGGCGTTATGGCGAAGCGTCGCTAAAAAGGGAAAGCGCTGGTAGTGCAGCCCGCTATTGGTGTGCCCCGACTGCCAGCTGGCGGCGAGGTAACGCGGATCGGCGGGATTTTCCAGAAAGCGGGCCAGTTCGGCCTGTACGCGTCCGGCCTGGGACTCATCAGCCAGCCAGATATCGCTCTGCGTATGCTGCTGAATAGTCAGAATAATGCCCTGCGTCGCCATATAGTCGACAAACGCCTGGGCCACGCGCGGGTTGGCAAAAGAGGTAATCATTAACATGCAGCGGATCGCTTATTCCACACAAAGGGAGATATTATAGCCACAACCGGCGCTAACGCCTAAAGTGCGCCATGCGCGACTTCCGCCGGAAAATGCCGGTGCCAGGCATCAAACCCGCCGTCCACGCTGTAAACCTTGTCGTAACCCTGCTGCAGCAGATACTGCGCGGCGCCTTTGCTGCTATTGCCGTGATAGCACATCACCATGACCGCCGTATCAAAGTCGTTGTCGCGCATAAACGCGCCCAGCGTATCGTTGGTCAGATGAAACGCGCCCGGCGTGTGGCCCATCGCATAGCTTTGCGGGTCGCGAATATCGACCAGCACCGCCGTCTGCTGGTGCATTTTCTGGTGGGCTTCTTCTACGTTAATACATTCAAAGCGATCCATAAGCTCTCTTCTTTATATACGGATATACAGGCAGGCGGCGAAACGCCCTGGATTTTAGCGTCTAGTGTACAGCCTGGCGCTAAATAAACGCCAATATGTTACACGCATCACTCTGAAATGTTTTTTTGATGTTACCAATAGCGCGATTGTTTGCTATATTGAGCGATATCGAACATTTGTGAGCTTAAACGAAAGTGTAAGAGGTGGCGAGCGTGGAAACCAAAGATCTGATTGTGATAGGGGGAGGCATCAACGGTGCCGGTATCGCGGCAGACGCCGCAGGGCGTGGTTTATCCGTACTGATGCTGGAGGCAAGCGACCTTGCCTGCGCCACATCCAGCGCCAGCTCAAAGCTGATTCACGGCGGGCTGCGCTACCTTGAACACTATGAGTTCCGCCTGGTGAGCGAAGCGCTGGCCGAACGCGAAGTGTTGTTGAAAATGGCCCCGCATATCGCCTTCCCGATGCGCTTTCGTTTACCGCATCGCCCGCACCTGCGTCCGGCGTGGATGATCCGCATTGGCCTGTTTATGTACGATCATCTGGGCAAGCGCACCAGCTTACCCGGCTCAACCGGGTTGCGTTTTGGCACAGAATCGGTACTTAAACCTGAAATCGTGCGCGGTTTCGAATATTCCGACTGCTGGGTTGACGATGCGCGTCTGGTGCTGGCCAATGCCCAGATGGTTGTGCGTAAAGGCGGGGAAGTGCGCACGCGGACCCGCGCCATCTCGGCAAAACGTGAAAACGGTTTGTGGATTGTCGAAGCCGAAGATATTGATAGCGGCGAGAAGTTTACCTGGCAGGCGCGCGGTCTGGTTAACGCCACCGGCCCGTGGGTCAAACAGTTCTTCGACGAAGGGATGCATCTGCGCTCGCCGTACGGTATTCGCTTGATCAAGGGCAGCCATATCGTGGTGCCGCGCGTGCACACGCAGAAACAGGCCTACATCCTGCAAAATGAAGATAAACGCATTGTGTTTGTGATCCCGTGGATGGATGAATTTTCCATCATCGGCACCACCGACGTGGAGTATAAAGGCGATCCTAAAGCGGTAGCGATCGACGACAACGAAGTTAACTACCTGCTGAACGTCTATAACGCCCACTTTAAAAAGCCTCTCACGCGGGACGATATCGTCTGGACCTACTCCGGCGTGCGCCCGCTGTGCGACGATGAATCCGACTCGCCGCAGGCGATCACCCGCGATTACACTCTTGATATCCATGATGATAACGGGCAGGCGCCGCTGCTGTCGGTCTTTGGCGGCAAGCTGACCACCTATCGCAAGCTGGCCGAGCATGCGCTGGAGAAACTGACGCCTTACTACAAAGGCATCGGCCCGGCATGGACCAAAACCGCGGTGCTGCCCGGCGGCGATATCGGCAGCGACCGTGACGACTACGCGGCGAAACTGCGCCGCCGCTTTTCGTTTATCAGCGAATCGATGGCCCGCCATTACGCCCGCACCTACGGCAGCAACAGTGAGCTAATCCTTGATAAGGCGACCTCACTGGACGATCTGGGTGAGCATTTCGGCCATGAGTTTTTTGAAGCCGAACTGCGCTATCTGGTTGAGCACGAATGGGTTCGTTCGCTGGATGACGCGATCTGGCGTCGCACTAAACAAGGTATGTGGCTGAATGACGAGCAGCAGGCGCGCATCAGCGAGTGGCTGGCGCAGCACGCGGGAAAGTCTGAGCTGTCGCTGGCGTCGTAACACCGCAAACAGTAACGGGGCCTGTAGGCCCCGTTTTTTATGACTAATCCGTTACAACCTTACCGGATCGATATGCCAGATATGGTCGGCATACTCCTTAATCGTGCGGTCGGAAGAGAAGTAGCCCATATTGGCGATATTCAGCATCGCTTTATTGGCCCACTCCTCCGGATGACGGTACAGCTCATCCACCTTATCCTGACAATCCACGTAGCTACGGTAATCCGCCAGAACCTGATAGTGGTCGCCGAAGTTAATCAGCGAATCCAGCAGGTCACGGTAGCGTCCCGGCTCCGATGGGCTGAACAGGCCGGTGCCGATCTGCGTCAGCGCCTGGTGCAGCTCTTCATCCTGCTCATAGTAATCACGCGGTTTGTAGCCGTTAGCCCGCAGGGCTTCAACCTCTTCCGCCGTATTACCGAAGATAAAGAAATTATCCGCCCCGACGTGCTCCTGCATCTCAACGTTAGCCCCGTCCAGGGTACCGATGGTTAACGCGCCGTTAAGCGCGAACTTCATGTTGCTGGTACCGGACGCCTCCGTCCCCGCCAGCGAGATCTGCTCGGAGAGATCCGCCGCCGGAATGATCAGCTGCGCGAGGCTGACGCTGTAGTTAGGAATGAACACCACTTTCAGCTTATCGCCAACGTCCGGATCGTTATTCACCACCGCCGCGACGTCATTGATTAAATGAATAATATGCTTCGCCATGTAGTAAGCCGAAGCCGCCTTGCCGGCGAAGATATTCACGCGCGGTACCCACTCGGCGTCGGGATCGGCCTTAATGCGATTGTAGCGGGTGATCACATGCAGCACGTTCATTAGCTGACGTTTGTACTCGTGAATACGCTTGATCTGCACATCGAACAGGGCTTTCGGGTTGACCACCACGTTAAGCTGCTGGCCGATGTAGTTCGCCAGCCGCTGCTTGTTTTCCAGCTTGGCCTGGCGCACCGCCTGGTTAACCTTCGGATAGTCAATATGCTGCTCCAGCTCCTTCAGCTGGCTTAAATCCGTACGCCAGGTGTGGCCGATATTTTCATCCAGCACTTTCGACAGCGGCGGATTCGCCAGCGCCAGCCAGCGGCGCGGAGTGACGCCGTTCGTGACGTTGGTAAAGCGCATCGGGAAGATTTTGGCAAATTCGGCAAACAGCGACTCGACCATCAGCCGGGAGTGCAGCTCCGACACGCCGTTGACCTTGTGGCTTACCACCACCGCCAGCCACGCCATGCGTACGCGACGCCCGTTAGACTCGTCGATAATCGACGTACGGCCCAGCATCGCCGTATCGTTGGGATACTGCTCCTGCAGGGTCTTCAGGAAGTAGTCGTTAATCTCGAAAATAATCTGCAAATGACGCGGCAGGATTTTACCCAGCATATCGACGGGCCAGGTCTCCAGCGCTTCGCTCATCAGGGTATGGTTGGTATAGGAGAAGACCTGGCAGGTCACCTCGAACGCCTCATCCCAGCTAAACTTATGCTCGTCAATCAGCAGGCGCATCAGCTCCGGAATCGACAGCACCGGGTGCGTGTCGTTGAGGTGAATCGCGATTTTGTCCGCCAGATTGGCGTAGGTTTTATGCAGCTGGTAGTGACGGCTGAGGATATCCTGCACCGTCGCCGACACGAGGAAATACTCCTGGCGCAGGCGCAGCTCGCGCCCGGAATAGGTGGAGTCATCCGGATAGAGCACCCGCGACACGTTCTCGGAGTGGTTTTTATCTTCCACCGCCGCGAAGTAGTCGCCCTGGTTGAATTTACCGAGGTTGATCTCGCTGCTGGCCTGCGCGCTCCACAGACGCAGCGTGTTGGTAGCGTCGGTGTCGAAACCCGGGATGATCTGATCGTAGGCTTCGGCAATAATCTCTTCGGTCTCCACCCAGCGGGAATGTTTACCTTCCTGCTGAATGCGGCCGCCGAAGCGCACTTTGTAGCGCGTATTGTGGCGCTCGAACTCCCACGGGTTGCCGTACTCCAGCCAGTAGTCCGGGGACTCTTTCTGCCGCCCGTCGACGATATTCTGCTTAAACATCCCGTAGTCGTAGCGAATACCGTAGCCGCGGCCCGGCAAACCCAGCGCCGCCAGCGAGTCGAGGAAGCAGGCAGCCAGACGACCAAGACCGCCGTTGCCCAGGCCCGGGTCGTTCTCTTCGTCAATCAGCTCTTCAAGATTCAGCCCCATCTCTTCCAGCGCGCTGTTCACGTCCTCATAAATACCGAGCGATAGCAGCGCGTTGGACAAGGTACGGCCAATCAAAAACTCCATCGACAGATAGTAAACCTGGCGCACTTCCTGAGAGAGCTGCGCCCGGTTTGAACGCAGCCAGCGCTCGACCATGCGATCGCGAACGGCGAACAGCGTGGCGTTGAGCCATTCATGTTTGTTAGCGATAGCCGGATCTTTGCCGATGATAAACATCAGCTTATAAGCAATAGAGTGCTTTAACGCCTCAACGCTCAGGGTGGGTGATGAGTAGCTAAAAGGTACATTCATAGCTTTGGCTCCTGGTTACAGCAAGCGTTGATAAAGTTCGCGGTAAGAATTTGCGGCAACCTGCCAGCTAAAATCCATATTCATCGCCTGACGCTGGACGTAGCGCCAGAGCGACGGGCGCGACCACAGGACGAATGTGCGTCGAATAGCCCGCAGCAGCGACAAAGCGTTGCTATCTTCAAAAACAAAGCCGGTAGCCAGACCGTCGGCGAGATTCTCCAGCGAGCAATCGGACACGGTGTCCGCCAGTCCGCCGGTACGCCGCACCAGCGGTAGCGTGCCGTACTTCAGGCCGTACAGCTGGGTTAAGCCGCACGGTTCAAAACGGCTGGGCACCAGAATCACATCGGCGCCGCCCATAATGCGGTGCGAGAAGGCTTCATGGTAGCCAATCTGTACGCCGACCTTGCCCGGATGCTCGGCCGCGGCGGCCAGGAAGCCCTCCTGCAGCACCGGATCGCCCGCCCCCAGCAGCGCCAGCTGACCGCCCTGCTCCAGCAGGCCCGGCAGCGCCTCAAGCACCAGGTCCAGCCCCTTCTGGCTGGTCAAACGGCTGACAACGGCAAACAGCGGCGCTTTGTCATCCACCTTCAGCCCCATGGCGATTTGCAGCTGGCGTTTGTTTTCCGCTTTTTCTTCCAGCCGATCGCGATCGTAGCGCGCGGCCAGCAGCAGGTCGCTTTCCGGATTCCAGATATGGTCATCCACCCCGTTGAGGATCCCGGAGAGGCGGCCCTCATGCTGCCGCTGACGCAGCAGCCCTTCCATGCCGTAAGCGAACTGCGGCTCGGTGATTTCGCGCGCATAGGTCGGGCTGACCGCCGTAATATGGTCGGCGTAGTAGAGCCCCGCTTTCAGAAAGGAGATCTGGCCGTTAAATTCAAGGCCATGAACGTTATAGAACGACCACGGCAGCTCAATGTCGTTCATATGCCACGAGTAGAACATCCCCTGGTAGGCCAGGTTATGCACCGTAAAGACCGACTTAGCCGGGTGGCCGCGCGCCGCCAGGTAGGCCGGGGTCAGGCCCGCATGCCAGTCGTGGGCGTGAACAACGTCAGGGCGCCAGAAAGGATCCAGGCCGCAGGCCATCTCGCTACCGACCCATCCCAGCAGCGCAAAGCGCAGCACGTTGTCGGTATAGGCGTGCTGATTAGTATCGTGGTAAGGGCTCCCTGGGCGATCGTAGAGATGCGGGGCATCAATCAAATAGATGCCCACGCCGTTAAAGTGACCGAACAGCAGAGTGATGCGCCCGGCAAACGTCTCGCGGCGCGTCACCACCTGCGCATCCGTCACGCCGCGGCGGATATCAGGAAACGCGGGCAGCAGTACGCGCGTGTCGACGCCCCCGGCAATTTGCGCTGCAGGCAGCGCGCCGATCACATCCGCCAGTCCACCGGTTTTTAACAGCGGGAACATCTCTGAACATACATGTAATACCTGCATTAGCGCTCCTGTGGATACCCCAATTTCCGCAGCATGTCGCGGGTGACCAGCACGATACCTTCCTCCGAGCGGTAGAAACGGCGTGCATCCTCTTCCGCGTTCTCCCCAACAACCATACCTTCCGGGATCACGCAGGCGCGGTCAATAATGCAGCGACGCAGGCGGCACGAACGGCCAACCCAAACCTCTGGCAACAAGACTGCCGAATCAATATTACAGAATGAATTCACCCGCACGCGCGGGAACAGCACCGACTGCACAACCACCGAGCCGGAGATAATACAGCCGCCTGAAACCAGCGAGTTCAGGGTCATCCCGTGGCTGCCCGAGCGGTCCTGGACGAATTTTGCCGGAGGCAAAGGCTCCATATGGGTGCGAATCGGCCAGTTCTGATCGTACATGTCCAGTTCCGGGGTCACCGAAGCCAGATCGAGGTTGGCTTTCCAGTACGCTTCCAGGGTCCCCACATCGCGCCAGTAGGGCTCAGACTGCGGATCGGACTGCACGCAGGAGAGCGGGAAAGGATGTGCATAAGCCATGCCAGCTTTGGTGATTTTCGGAATGATGTCTTTACCAAAATCGTGGCTGGAGCTTTCATCGCTGTCGTCTTCTTCCAGAAGCTCATAAAGGTAATCCGCGTCAAAGACATAGATACCCATACTCGCCAGCGATTTGCTGGCATCGCCCGGCATCGCAGGCGGATTAGCCGGTTTTTCGACGAAATCGATAATCTTATCGCTCTCGTCCACCGCCATGACCCCGAACGCCCGTGCTTCTTCAATAGGCACTGGCATACAGGCCACGGTGCAACGCGCGCCTTTTTCGACGTGATCGATAAGCATGCGCGAGTAGTCTTGTTTGTAAATATGGTCGCCCGCGAGGATAACGACGTACTCCGCCTTGTAACGACGAATGATGTCGAGGTTCTGCGTCACCGCATCCGCCGTGCCGCGATACCAGTTTTCCCCCTGCATCCTTTGCTGGGCGGGCAGCAGGTCAACAAACTCGTTCATCTCTTCATTGAAGAACGACCAGCCGCGCTGGATATGCTGCACCAGCGTATGCGATTGATACTGGGTGATGACGCCGATGCGTCGAATGCCTGAGTTAATACAGTTAGATAACGCAAAATCGATAATGCGGAACTTGCCGCCGAAATGGACAGCAGGTTTCGCGCGTTTATTGGTCAGATCCTTCAGACGGGTACCACGTCCCCCGGCAAGGATCAGCGCAACGGATTTGATCGGCAACTGACGCGCCAGCATCAATGGATCGTTCTTTTCTACCCCAACCATAATTAACTCCTTTTTTACTCCCCAGCTTGCCTGCCCTTCTCGTCGCGCCGCCGCTTCGAGACCAACCGGAAGCCCCGAGGTTACGACCTTTGAAATACGCACACTCCGTGCGCGGGCCCATGCCAGACAGCTATAGTGACCGGATTATCCTCTCCGGCGAAAGGTGGAATGGCGCGCCATTCCCCCGCGGGTAAAACCATCTCTGCCACCTCGGCGGTAGCGTTGAGCGCCATCAGCCAGCGATCGGACAATATGATCTGCATACGCGGCGCACCGTGCTGCCATTCATCGGCGGACAGCGGCTGCGCATGTTGGTTTAACCAGCGAACGCTGCCGTCTCCCTCCTGCCACCAGCGATTCTCGGTTAAAGCCGGAACGCGCTGGCGCAGATGAATCAACGCGGCGGTGAACGCGGTCAGCCCGCGGTTAGTATGGTTCCAGTCCAGCCAGGTCAACGCATTGTCCTGACAGTAAGCATTGTTGTTGCCATGCTGGCTGTGACCGTGTTCGTCACCCGCCAGCAGCATCGGCGTTCCCTGCGCCAGCAGTAGCGTCGCCAGAAGAGCGTGCACGCTGGCACGGCGCCGTTCAATCACGGCAAGACTCCCTTCTAATCCTTCTATACCATGATTGTTGCTGTAGTTATTGTTAGTCCCATCGCGATTCTCCTCCCCGTTTGCCTCATTATGTTTCTGATTGAAACAAACGCAGTCGCGCAGGGTGAAACCATCGTGCGCGGTGACCAGGTTAACCGCCGCCGAAGGCGCTCTGCCGTTACGCTGAAAAACGTCGCTGGATGCGGCAAAACGCTGAGCGAAGTCGCCCAGCGAGACGTTCTGCTGCAGCCAGAATCGACGCGCGGTATCGCGGAAATGGTCGTTCCACTCGGCGAACAGCGGCGGAAAGTTACCCACCTGGTAGCCGCCCGGGCCGATATCCCAGGGTTCCGCGATCAGCTTGACCTCCGCCAGACGCGGGTCGTTACGGATGGCCTCAAACAGCGGCGCATCCTGACGAAACGCCGGCGTCCGCCCCATCACCGAGGCGAGGTCGAAACGAAAGCCGTCAACGTGGCACTCGTCAACCCAAAAACGCAGGCACTGGCGGGCATACTCCACCACGCCGGGGTGGCTGAGGTTGAGGGTGTTCCCGCAGCCGGTCCAGTTGTGGTAATCACCGTCTTCCCTGATCCAATAATAGCTACGGTTATCGATTCCGCGCAGGGAGAAGGTCGGCCCTTCCAGGTCTATCTCCGCGCTATGGTTCAGCACCACGTCAAGGATCACTTCGATGCCAGCCGCATGCAGCGCTTTTACCGCATCGCGAAACTCGTTTAACGCCTGCTCCGGCGCGCTGGCGTAGCGCGTGTCGAGGGCGAAAATCGCCAGCGGGTTGTAGCCCCAATAGTTGCTTAACCCCATCCGCTGAAGGCGCGGTTCGCTGGCGAACTGCGCCACCGGCATTAACTCTAGTGCAGTAATGCCCAGCATGCGGAAGTAATCGATCATCACCGGATGACCGAGCGCTTTATAGGTGCCGCGGATATTCTCCGGCAGATCGGGGTGCAGATACGTCAGCCCCTTGACGTGGGCTTCATAAATTACCGTCTGGCCCCACGGCGTGCGCGGCGGCTTATCGCCGCGCCAGTCGTAATGCAGGTCGATCACCCGCGACTTCGGCGCTATCGCCGCGCTGTCGCGACGATCGGGAACGCGATCGCCGCCGTGGAGACGTTCATCGTCAGGCAACCCGCCGTCTACCTGATGGCAGCAGGGGTCAAGCAGCAGCTTCGCCGGGTTGAAGCGGTGCCCTTGCGCTGGGTCCCAGGGCCCGTGGACGCGGTAGCCGTAGCGCAGGCCAGGCCCGACATCGGCGAGCCAGCCGTGCCAGATATCGCCGCTGCGCGCGGGCAGGTCGACGCGTCGCTCATTGCCCTGCTCGTCAAACACGCAGAGTTCCACCCGCTCCGCATGGGCGGAAAAGAGCGCGAAATTCACGCCCTTACCGTCGTAGCTGGCCCCTAAAGGCGCGGGCTTTCCTGCCGTGAGTGCGATCATTGCGCCTCCCGCACCAGCCACACCGTCGCCAGCGGCGGCAGCGTAATGGAGAGGGAGTGTTCACGACCGTGGCTGGCGATCGGGTCGCTCTCAACGACGCCGCCGTTGCCGGTGTTGCTGCCGTGGTAATGCATGGAGTCGGTGTTGAGCTCTTCACGCCAGCGGCCGGGCTGGTTGATGCCAAAACGGTACTCATGACGCGGGACCGGGGTGAAGTTGCTGGCGACGATAATTTCATTGCCCGCCCTGTCGCGACGAACAAAGATAAATACCGAACGCTCATGGTCGTCCACCACCAGCCATTCGAAGCCGTAGGGATCGAAATCCAGCTCGTGCAGCGCTTTATGGTGACGATAGGTATGGTTGAGGTCGCGCACCAGCCGCTGGACGCCGTGGTGCCAGTTATCGCCGCCTTCCAGCAGATGCCAGTCGAGGCTTGCGTCGTGGTTCCATTCGCGTCCCTGAGCAAACTCATTGCCCATAAACAGCAGCTTTTTACCCGGGAAGGCAAACAGCCAGCCGTAGTAGGCGCGCAGGTTAGCAAACTTCTGCCAGGCGTCGCCCGGCATGCGGTCGAGTATCGATTTTTTGCCGTGCACCACTTCATCATGAGAGAGCGGCAGGACAAAGTTTTCGGTGTAGTTGTAGAGCATACCGAAGGTCATCTTGTCGTGATGATGACGGCGATGCACCGGGTCCAGCTTCATGTAGTCGAGGGTGTCGTGCATCCAGCCGAGGTTCCACTTGAACCAGAAACCCAGCCCGCCGGTGGAGGAAGGACGAGAAACGCCGGGAAAATCGGTCGACTCTTCCGCCATGGTTACCGCGCCCGGCGTCTGTTCGCCCAGCACGCGGTTGGTATTGCGCAGAAACTCAATCGCTTCAAGGTTTTCCCGACCGCCGAATTCGTTCGGCACCCACTCGCCCTGCTTGCGGCTGTAGTCGCGATAAATCATCGACGCCACCGCATCAACCCGCAGCGCGTCAATGCCGAAGCGTTCGATCCAGTACAGCGCATTGCCGACCAGGTAATTGCTGACCTCGCGGCGGCCGTAGTTGTAAATCAGGGTGTTCCAGTCCTGGTGGTAGCCTTCGCGCGGGTCGCTGTGTTCATACAGCGAGGTGCCGTCAAACGAGGCGAGCGCAAAGTCATCCGCCGGAAAATGGCCAGGCACCCAGTCCAGAATAACGTTAAGCCCCGCGGCGTGCGCGGCGTTGATAAAGTAGCGGAAATCCTCCCGGGTACCGAAGCGACGGGTGGGCGCGTACAGCCCGGTCGGCTGGTAGCCCCAGCTGCCGTCAAACGGATGCTCGTTAACCGGCAGCAGTTCGAGGTGGGTAAAGCCCATCCATTTGGCATACGGGACCAGCTGGTCGGCAAGCTCGCGATAGCTCAGCCAGAAGTTATTATCGGTGTGGCGGCGCCAGGAGCCGAGGTGTACTTCATAAATCGAGATCGGCGCATCAAACTGGTTAGCCTGCTTGCGCTCCGGCGGCTGTGCGACCTTTTCCGGCAGCCCGCAGATGAGCGAGGCGCTCTCCGGGCGCATTTGCGCTTCAAAAGCGTAAGGATCGGACTTCACCCGCAGGTTGCCGTGGGCATCAATAAGCTCGAATTTATACAGCTGGCCGTTCAGCGCGCCGGGAACAAACAGCTCCCAGATGCCGGACTCTTTACGCAGGCGCATCGGGTGGCGGCGGCCGTCCCAGTAGTTAAACTGGCCGACGACCGATACCCGGCGGGCATTCGGCGCCCATACGGAGAAACGCGTACCGACCACGCCGTCCATGGTATCGGCATGCGCGCCCAGCGTTTCATAAGGACGCAGATGCGTGCCTTCCGACAGCAGCCAGACATCGAGATCCTGCAGCAGCGGACCAAAACGGTACGGGTCATCAATCAGGTTCTGCTGCCCGTGCCAGGTGACGGCCAGCTGATAGCGAAAAGGATTTTTACGACGCGGCAGAACGCCGCTGAAGAAACCGCGCGAGTCGAGGCATTCCAGCTTGCCGACTTTGCGTCCGGTTTTTGGTTCAATGACCCACACATCGGTGGCATCGGGTAATAATGCACGAACTTCCAGCCCGGCGTCGGTGTAATGCATGCCAAGCACGGAAAAAGGATCCGCAAAATGGCCGGCGATAAGCGCATTAATCACGTCCTTATCAATACGATTAGACATGGTTTCATCCTGTTGTAGGTGTCGCCCTTTCCTGTATCCGGCGACTTTTTTTTGACCTGAACGGCGCAGCACGTTATGCGTCCCCCTGCTCCGTCCCACCTTCAGGTAAGGAGACATCGTGACTCCTTACTTAAAGCATAGCCAAGGCTGAGTTACCTCCGTTGGGAAAAATCTAACATTCGCGTTTACTCCTTGTATTACGCAAAAAAAAGGGGTGTTTCAACACCCCTTTTCTCATCTTGTGACGACTACGCCAGCTGTCTTAGCATGCGGCGGAGCGGCTCGGCGGCCCCCCACAGCAGCTGGTCACCAACGGTGAAGGCCGACAGATACTCCGGCCCCATGTTCAGTTTACGCAGGCGACCCACCGGGGTGGTAAGGGTGCCGGTAACGGCAGCCGGAGTCAGCTCACGCATGGTGATATCACGATCGTTCGGTACCACTTTGGCCCACGGGTTATGCGCGGCCAGCAGTTCCTCAACGGTCGGAATAGAAACATCTTTTTTCAGCTTGATGGTGAACGCCTGGCTATGGCAGCGCAGCGCGCCAACGCGAACGCACAGGCCGTCTACCGGAATCGGTGAGGCGGTCGCGAGAATTTTGTTGGTCTCCGCCTGGCCTTTCCACTCTTCACGGCTCTGGCCGTTATCCAGCTGTTTGTCGATCCATGGGATCAGGCTGCCCGCCAGAGGAACGCCAAAGTTGTCTACCGCCAGCTCGCCGCTGCGGGTCAACGAGGTGACCTTGCGTTCAATATCCAGGATCGCGGAAGCCGGATCCGCCAGCTCAGCCGCAACATGGCTGTGCAGCTGGCCCATCTGGGTCAGCAGCTCGCGCATATGCCGCGCACCGCCGCCGGAAGCCGCCTGATAAGTCGCCACGCTAACCCACTCAACCAGATCCTGAGCAAACAGGCCGCCGAGAGACATCAGCATCAGGCTGACGGTACAGTTGCCGCCGACAAAGGTTTTAACGCCGTTGTTCAGACCGGCGGTGATAACGTCCTGGTTCACCGGGTCGAGAATGATGATGGCGTCGTCTTTCATGCGCAGCGAAGAGGCGGCGTCAATCCAGTAGCCCTGCCAGCCGCTTTCACGCAGCTTCGGGTAAATATCGTTGGTGTAATCGCCGCCCTGACACGTGACAATAATGTCCAGCGCCTTCAGTGCTTCCAGATCGAATGCATCCTGAAGCGTGCCACCGGTACTGCCACCAAAAGATGGAGCAGGCTGCCCCAGCTGGGAGGTGGAGAAAAAAACAGGGCGAATGGCATCAAAATCGCGCTCTTCAACCATGCGTTGCATGAGGACAGAGCCGACCATTCCGCGCCAGCCGATAAAACCAACATTTTTCATAACGTATTCCTGCGAGGTGTGTGCTGTTTGTTCCAGGCCAGTTTCCTACTGGTTAGTCCTTCACATTACAAAATGCAGCTAAAGTCGCAAGTGAAATTAATCAATGATTGCCAGGCAATCAGTAACGTAACTAATTTTGCATAGCGGCAGCCGTCGCTGGCCCCCCGGAATACCCTAATAATTATCAGGGAATTTATATCGCGAAGGAAATATTTTCCGCCGCTATTTTATTGATCAGGATTATGGATTACGGCAGAAATTCGGTTGTTTTACTCTTGCTAACCAAACCGGTTAAAGCCAGGCGTGGCGCGGGTTTGTGAGCCGTATGACGTTTATCGTATTTCTGATAGTGGCAGATCGGGAGAGGGGTAAAGCTAAGGGTTTTCGATATAAGTAGAGCGGAAAAATTAACCCGGCATCGCCTCGCTCCGCCGGGTGTTTCACTTTGTCGTTTAGCTCAATAGCGTAAACGCAATCATGCCGACAATCGCCCCGACGGTGCCGAGGATGGTTTCCATCATCGTCCAGGTCTTCAGCGTTTGCGCTTCGGTCGCGCCGGTAAACTTACCGAACAGCCAGAAGCCCGCGTCGTTAACGTGGCTGACGACAATAGAGCCGCCGGCGATGCAGATAGAGAGCGCCGCCATCTGCGCGCCGCTGTAGTGCAGCTGTTCGATAACCGGCATCACCAGCCCAACGGCCGTCAGGCAGGCAACGGTCGCGGAGCCCTGAATAATACGCACCGCCGCCGCCAGCACGAAGCAGGTGATGGCAATCGGCAGGCCCATACCGGTCAACGCTTCGCCGAGGGCAGGACCGACGCCAGAGTCGACCAGCACCTGTTTGAACACGCCGCCCGCACCGATGACCAGCAGGATAATGCCCGCAGGCTGGAGCGCATGACCGCAAATCTCCATCACCCGATCTTTGGCCATCCCCTGACGTACCGCCAGGCCATAGATAGCCACCAGGCACGCCACCAGAATCGCGGTAAACGGATGGCCAATAAACTCAAACCATTCGTAGGCGGTAGAGCCTTCCGGCACAAAGCGCGCGGCGATAGTTTTCAGGCCAACCAGCACCAGCGGCAGCAGAATCAGCGACAGGCTGAAGCCGAATGACGGCATTTTGCCTTCGCCGAGGTGCGGCTCGCTAATATCGTCCGGAATATGCAGCTCAACGTAACGGCTGATAAAGTTACCCCACAGCGGTCCGGCGATAATCATCCCCGGGATCGCGGCGCACAGGCCAATCAGGATCATCCAGCCAAAGTCGGCGTGCATCTGCGAGGCCAGCAGCATCGGCGCGGGCCCCGGCAGCAGGAACGCGGCCGCAGCGGCTACGCCAGCAAACAGCGGGATCACCAGCTTCACCAGGTTGGTGCCGGTGTGGCGCGCCATTGAGAAAGCCACGCTGATCAGCAGCACGATCGCCACTTCGAAAAACAGCGGCAGCGCGCAGATAAGTCCGGCCAGGCCTATCGCATAGTGGGCGCGATTGTGGCCGAAAGATTTCAGCATCTTAACGGCAATCTGGTCGACCGCGCCGGTTTCATGCAGGATCTTACCGAACATAGCCCCCAGCGCGACGACGATAGCCAGAAAGCCCAGCGTGCCGCCCATGCCTT
Source organism: Klebsiella sp. Q11 (assembly GCF_964241505.1). Lineage (NCBI taxonomy): Bacteria > Pseudomonadati > Pseudomonadota > Gammaproteobacteria > Enterobacterales > Enterobacteriaceae > Klebsiella > Klebsiella sp. Q11. The sequence goes on along the minus strand of NZ_CAXSXW010000002.1, from coordinate 428,696 downwards.
TTTCCATCGTCGCCGCGATCTTGTCCAACGGCATTCCGGAAAAAAGCCCTGCTCCAATAGAAACCACCATCAAAGCCACGAAGGCATGCATACGCGCCTTCATCACTAAAAACAGCAGCAGCAAAACGGAGCCGACTGCTGTTAAAACAAGCGTTAATGTACTCACTATTTACTGCCTTTGTTGATCACCTCAATGGTGCTGGCGACCACGCCTTCCAATGACTGGTCGATATCGACGATTAAAACATCGTTTTCATCCGCGCCCGGTTCCTGCAGCGTTTCAAACTGCGTGACCAGCATCTGAGTTTTAAAGAAGTGGCCTTTACGCGCCTTCAGACGTTGTTCGATAACCGCGAAGTCGCCTTTCAGGTAGATAAATGAGAGGTTCGGGTTACCTTTACGCAGGATGTCGCGGTAGCTCTTTTTCAGCGCGGAGCAGACAATCAGCGACACTTTATTGGTACGCTGCATGGCAAACGCGGCATCGTTCAGCGCCTGCAGCCACGGGGTGCGGTCATCGTCATTTAACGGTTCGCCGGAAGCCATCTTGTTGATGTTGCTGCGCGGATGCAGAAAGTCGCCGTCGAGAAACGCGGCGTGCAGTTGATGCGCCACTTCGCTGGCGACAGCGGATTTGCCGCTGCCGGAAACGCCCATCAGGACATAGATGTGGTGATCATGGTTAGTCGTGCTCAAAGCTTCCTCCCACTGGACACATACGCGCAGCCTGGCAGCGTTTAACGGCGTGGAATACTGGCGTACAGGTTAATTGTTACGGGTAACTGTTATCGGTAACATTGTCATGCCGGAGTTGTGGAGAAGCAATAACCATTCGTGCCAGATGTGAATATGTGTGATCTACTTCAAATTTGTCAGTTTAAATAGATCCGCCCGGTGACAATGTGAAACCTAAATCTAACATCTTAGGCGTCACCGCTTCACCGCGAATACGCGCCAGCAGACGTTCAGCACCAATCCGCCCCATCCGCTCGCGCGGCGTCAGCACGCTGGCCAGGCGCGGCTCCATCACCTGGCCGATATCGTGGCCGTGGAAACCGGCAATCGCCATATCGTCAGGGATTTTAAGCCCCAGCCGCTGGCACTCAAACGCCGCGCCGACCGCAAGGTCATCGTTGGTACAGAAAATGCCGTCAAGCTGCGGATATTCGCGACGCGCCTGGCGCATCAGCTCAATCCCCGATGAATAAGAGGAAGACTGCTCAACCATCACGCTGTAGGGCGTCATTCCGGCATCAAGCATCGCCTGCTCATACCCCTTCTGTTTGATGATAGTACGTTCATCAAGACGTGCGCCAAGATAGGCAACGTGACGATGGCCATGATTGATAATCGCCGCGGTCATCTGCCGGGCCGCTTCAAAGTTATCAAAGCCGACGGCGATATCGAGGCACGGCGACTGGCTGTCCATCAGCTCCACAACCGGGATACCCGCCACTTCAATCATCTTCAGGGTGCGCGGCGTATGGGTTCGTTCGGTAAGAATCAGGCCGTCAATATTCCAGGAAAGCATGGATTCCAGGCGTTTTTCTTCCATTTCCGGCTTATAGCCGTAGTGCGCCAGCATCGTCTGATAACCGAAAGAGTCGGTCACGCTTTCAATACCGCGCAGCACTTCTGAGAAAACCTGGTTAGTTAACGAGGGCAGCAGCACGCCAATAGCGCGGCTGGTGGCATTCGAGAGGATGTCGGGGGCGCGATTAGGAATATAACCCAGTTCATCGAGAGCAACGGCAATCTTGCCACGCAGCGCTTCGGAAACCTGTTCCGGGTTACGTAAGTAGCGACTGACCGTCATTTTGGTCACGCCGACAAGATCGGCTACATCCTGAAGTACGGGTCTTTTCTTTTTCATCGTCCTGACTGCGATCAACGGGGAAACATTTTCTCAGTTTATCACGGACAAAGCGCAACCTTCCCTAACATCAGGGAAGGTTGCGCAATTTATTTAGACCCGATCGGAGAACAATCAGACGGGCGGCAGATCGAACAGCAGAATTTCGCTATCGCCGTCGGCGTGTACGGAAATCGCCTGCTCGTCCCAAATGGCCAGGCCATCGCTGGTGGTGGCCTTCGTTCCGTTGATGGTGACGTCACCTTTCACCACCTGGATCCACACCCGCCGTTCAGCGGCAATCTGGTGCACCGACTGCTCGTCTTTCAGCAGCGCCCAGCGGTACAGTTCCATATCCTGGTACACCTTCAGCGAACCTTCGCGGGCATCCGGCGACAGCACCAGCTGTTTGCCCTGCGCGGCGTCAAAGCGGCGCTGTTCGTAGCGCGGCGTGATGCCATTTTTTTCCGGCATAATCCAGATCTGGTACAGATGCAGTTTTTCCGTGTTGCTTGGGTTGTACTCCGAGTGACGAATCCCGGTACCCGCGCTCATGATCTGGAACTCACCCGCCGGCACCTGCTCTTTATTCCCCATGCTGTCCTGGTGCTCAACGGCCCCTTCCAGCACGTAGGTCAGGATTTCCATGTCCTTGTGCGGATGGGTTCCGAAGCCCTGGCCTGCATCAATCACGTCGTCATTGATCACCCGCAGCGCCGAGAAGCCCATAAAGTTAGGGTCGTAATAGTTCGCGAAAGAGAAAGTATGCCAGGAATCCAGCCAGCCGTGGTTAGCGTGGCCGCGTTCGTTAGCTTTGCGTAAGTAGATCATGTTGCACCCCCGTATGTTTTCGATGGGATAAGTGTGGACCCAATCCCCTGGCGATCATAGAGGGTGAAAATTGACTCCTCTGTTCAAAAAATATGAACGAGTGCAGAGGAGCCATGAGGGCTTATCGGGTAAGGGTAATCGTGGCTGGAGATGGCTGTTCAAAGCCGCGTTCGAGGATCTCCAGATTCGTGAGAACGTCAGATTCCTTGACGAAATTTGGCTGACCGTTAACGAGGGTTTCATACAGCGAATCATAGACCCGCCCATAGTCGCCGGTTTCAAGCGGGATCTCTTCCCGTACGGTTTCGCCCGCCTCATTGACGTACTCCAGCAGACCAACCGTGTCGTCCGCGCCGAATCCCGGCTCGCCCGGCATAATATTGGCCTTCAGGCTGGTCTCCTGCTGGTCGATACCATATTTAATAAACGACCCTTTATGACCATGGACGATGAATTTTGGGTAGGGCAGCTTCACCAGATGGCTGGTTTTGACAATCGCCTTCAGGTTGCCGTAGAACAGCTGGGCCTCAAAGGTATCGTCCGGATTGGCCTTGTTGCGCAGGCTACGGATGTCGTAAGAGACATGGTCAGGGCGACCGAACAGGGAGATAATTTGGTCCAGGGTATGGACGCCCAGGCCGTAAAACGTGCCGTCCTGAGGCAGGCCGGGTTTCCCTCTATCTACCGGGCGATAGTTGTCAAAATGGTTTTCAATCTCGACGATCTCGCCCAGCTTTCCGCTCTCAATCACTTTCTTCGTGGTCAGGAAGCAGGAGTCGAAGCGACGATTCTGGTACGGCGTGACCGTTAATCCCTTGCTTTTCGCCAGGGCGAATAGCGTTTTTGCCTCGTCAAGGGTCGGGGTAAAGGGCTTTTCGACCAGCACATTTTTGCCCGCCTCCAGCGCCCTTTTGGCATAGGCAAAATGGCTGTCCGCATGGGTGCACACAATCACCAGCTTGACCTGCGGATCGTTAAGCACTTCGTCGAGGTCGCTGGTGAAGTGAATATGCGAGTATGCCGGTGCCTGTTCCTCCGGCTTTGCGCTGCGGCGAAAGATATGCGCCACGTGCCAGCGGTCTTTTCGGTGCAGGACATAGGGAAGATGGTAGCGGGTGGTGCTTTTGCCGAATCCAATAAATGCGCAGTGCAAAGTCATAACGCGGTCCTTTGTTAGGTCTCTGCTATTAACCATAGCGCAAGCTGGCTGCGAACTTAACCCCTTCAATAAGTGTGCCAAATTCTTAAATGTAAAATTTAACGCTCAAATTCATTGACCCTACGGCCTAAATTCTGGATAAGAGGGCCCTCGGGAAAAGAACGTTTTTTATCCAGCGCGTGGGAGCATGACGCCGTATCGCGCTCGCCGTTTCCCAAAACACGATGACTAAAGGAGTAGCCATCTCGTTCGTATGGAAAGCAAGTATATTGCCCTGAATAGCGCCCTTCTCTTTTGGCTGCTTGGCCTGATGGCCTGGTGCTGCGAATCCACGTATCTGGCCTGGCTATCGGGCTCTTTCTCCTTGTCATCTTTCGTTTTTCATTTTCAATATCATCGGATTAACCATATGTTTAAAAAGAATAAAAACATTGAAGCGACGCCACAGACGGCGGCTACGCCGGTACTCAACAGCGCATCCCCGTTAGCCGTTTCCCGCAAACCTGCCGCCACGGTTATCGCCAGCGGCATCCGCTTTGACGGCAATATTATCGCCGAGGGAGATGTCGATATTTACGGTACCGTAAGCGGCAATATCGACGCCGAAGAGAGCCAGATTAAGATTATGGCCGGAGGCCTGGTCGAGGGAAATATCACCTGCCGCGAGCTGATTATCGACGGCTGCATCCTCGGCCAGTGCCGCAGCGAGACGATTGAAATCGATAAGAACGGCCAGGTCACCGGCACGTTGGCCTACCGCACGCTGGCCATTAACAAGGGCGGCGTTTTTTCCGGCCAGGCAGAGCTGCTGCCTGCGGCGGCAGATAAGAGTAACGTGGTGGGGTTTATCGCGGATACCGCGGCTGAAACCAAAAACAGAGCAGACAGACACACCGCAGAAGCGGCGCAGTAGCGTCTTCGAATGCAGGCTAAAAAAAGCAAAAAAAAAGCCAGCACCCGGCTGGCTAAAGTAATACTGGAAGCAATGTGAGCAATGTCGTGCTTTCAGGCTTTCCGCAAGGGTCTCCCTGAATGCAGAGCAATAATAATCATTCTCATTCGCACTTGTCCACCTCTTTTTGCAAAAAATAGGCGTTGCTCCCTTTTTTAAAGTCAGCGATCTTTAAGGGGACGATTAACCCAAAAAGGTAAATGAAGAATGAGCGACATAGTGATACGCCATGCCGAAGCCAAAGATTACGACGCAATCCATCAGATCCATGCTCAGCCGGAGGTATATCGCAATACGCTACAGGTTCCTCATCCTTCCAGCCATATGTGGCACGAGCGACTAACCGACCGACCGGGCGTCAAACAGCTGGTCGCCAGCATAGATGACCAGGTCGTGGGACACCTCGCCATTGAGGTTATCCAGCGCCCGCGCCGGAGCCACGTCGCCGATTTCGGCATTTGCGTGGATTCACGATGGCACAATCGCGGCGTTGCCAGCGAGCTGATTCGCACCATGATCGACATGTGCGACAACTGGCTCCGCGTTGACCGTATTGAGTTGACGGTGTTTGTGGATAACGCTCCCGCGGTGGCGGTGTATCAGAAATTAGGCTTTGAAATTGAAGGGACGGGGAGAAAGTATGCCCTGCGCAACGGCGAATATGTCGATGCCTACTTTATGGCGCGGCTGAAGGGGTGACGCTCAACTAACCCTCTCCCGGCAGGGAGAGGGTCGGAGTGAGGGTAAACCTAATACCCTGCCGTTAAATCATCCGGGGAACGCGGATCGGATGCGCCGTACAGCGTGCCGTCCGGGCCAACCATAATACTCTGGGTGCTGCCCATCGCCTCTTTCACCGCCACTTTCTGCCCTTTGCTCTCCAGCAGCTTCAGCGTATCCGGGCTAAATCCCTTCTCTACACGCAGTTCGTCCGGCAGCCATTGATGATGGAAGCGCGGGGCGTTGGTGGCTTCCGCGACGTTCATTCCGAAATCAATGGTATTCACCACCATCTGCAGGACGGTGGTGATGATGCGGCTGCCGCCGGGGCTACCGGTCACCAGCCAGGTTTTGCCATCTTTCACCACAATCGTTGGCGACATCGACGACAGCGGACGTTTTTTCGGCTCGACGGCGTTGGCGTCACCGCCCACCAGCCCGTAGACGTTTGGCACGCCGGGTTTAGCTGAGAAATCATCCATCTGATTATTCAGCAGAATGCCGGAGTTCCCCGCCACGATGCCGGTTCCAAAGGTCGTATTCAGCGTATAGGTCACGGCAACGGCGTTACCGTCCTTATCCACTACCGAGAAATGGGTGGTCTGATTGCTTTCATACGGCGCCAGCTTACCGGGGCGAATCTGGCTCGACGGCTTCGCCTTATTGATATCAATCTGCTCAGCAATCGATTTGGCGTACGCTTTGCTGGTCAGCGCCTGCCACGGCACCTTGACGAAGTCCGGATCGCCAAGGTATTCCGAACGGTCGGCATAGGCGTGCTTTTCGGCTTCCGCCATCACCTGCATGGCGTCGGCGCTGCCGAAGCCGTACTTATGCATATCGAAGTTTTCGAGGATATTGAGGATCTGCACGATATGAATGCCCCCGGACGATGGGGGCGGCATCGAGAATACCTGATAGCCGCGATACTCGCCGCTCACCGGCGTACGTTCGACCGCTTTGTAATTCGCCAGATCCGCTTTGGTGATAAGCCCGCCGTTATTCTTCATCTCAGCGGCAATCTGGTCGGCAATCGCGCCTTTATAGAAGGCATCCGGCCCCAGCTCGGCAATCAGCTCCAGGCTTTTCCCCAGCTGTTTTTGCACCAGCTTATCGCCCTTTTTCAGCGGCTCGCCGTTTTTCCAGAAGATAGCCCGGCTGTTGGCATGGTCGGGGATCACTTCGCTGCCGTAGGTTTTCAGGTCGTCGGCCAGCGCATCATTTACCGTGAAGCCCTCTTCGGCCAGCTTAATCGCCGGGCGAATCACTTTGTTGAGCGGCATTGTGCCGTATTTTTCCAGCGCGAGGGAGAACCCGGCGACGGTGCCCGGCGTGCCTGAAGCCAGATGCGAGGTCAGCGATTTCTTGCTGTCCGGGTTGCCCTGATCGTCGAGAAACATATCCCGGGTGGCCTGTTCCGGGGCCATCTCGCGGAAGTCGATCGCCGTGGTATTACCGTCTTTGGTCCGCAGCATCATAAACCCGCCGCCGCCGATATTACCGGCCTGCGGATGGGTGACCGCCAGCGCGTAGCCCACCGCCACGGCGGCATCGACCGCGTTGCCGCCCTGACGCAGAATATCCACGCCTACCTTCGTTGCCAGCGCGTCCACCGAGGCCACCATCCCCTGCTGAGCGCGGACCGGGTGAAATACATCTTCCTCTACGCCATAAGATACCGGCGGAGGGGCGGGATCTGCCGCAACGGTAAAACTGCCGCCCGCCAGCAACGCAGCGATGACCACCTGACGCCAGAGCGTTGTTCTTATCATTGTCATACTCCTGAAATGTGTTTTATCCCCGTCTATACCCGTCATACTCCAGGTCGCACGGACGTTGGCTACGCTCGTTTACCCGAATCACTTACCCGAGTAAGCTCATCGGGCCGCATTACCCGGCCTGAGGCCTCGCCCCTTACGGGGCCAGCGCAAACGCTGTTCAAAACGGTTAACCGGTTTGTCCTGCGACTCGAATTATTCAGGGTATAAGCCTGGCTGATAAGTCCTAAAAGATCATTGTTGCGCCGGAAAGGGAGTAAACTTAAGCGATCCCCCGAAGTGAGGAGAGAACAATGAAAGCAATGTTATATCTGGCGGCGCTGCTGCCGCTGAGCGTTATGGCGCAGCCGATCAATATCGACAATAACCCCAATCAGCCGGGGTACGTGGTGCCCAGCCAGCAGCGGATGCAAAATCAGATGCAGACCCAGCAAATGCAGCAGCAAAACAATCTTAAGCAGGGTATTCAAAGCCAGTCGCGCGCGCAGCAGCAGCATCTTCAGACGCAGTTGAATAACGATCGGCAGCGGGTACAGCAGAATAACAATCTGACCCGTGAGCAGCCTCTCCCTAACACCAACGGTGGGATGCTGCAGCGCCAGACGACCCCGTAAGGGCCGCCTGACGCAGAAGCGGGTTACGCCGGGAAGTTGGGGCCGATGACGTCAATCGCATCGGTGCAGATGCTGTCCACGCCCCAACGCAGCAGCTCGGCGGCGCGCTGCGGTTTGTTAACGGTATAGACCAGAATATGCAGGCCCGCGGCCTTCAGGCTCGCCACGCGCGCTTCATCCAGCAGCTTATGGTTGAGGTGAATAGAGACGCAGCCGAGACGCGCGGTCAGTTCGCACCAGTCGTTGCGCCACTCATCCAGCAGCAGCCCGCGCGGCAGTTCGGGCACCGCCTCCTGCGCGGCTTCCAGCGCATCAACGTCAAACGATGAGAGCAGCGGCGGTGTCATTCCCTGCCACAGCTCACGCGCCGCCAGCGCCACCGCTTTGCCGGTCAGCGGCCCGGTGCCGGTGGTCGGTTTAATTTCGATATTGGCCATCATGCCGTGCTGACGGCAGCGGTCGGCCACCTCGCTCAGCAGCGGCAGCGGCTCGCCTTTGAACTCGCCGCTGTACCAGCTGCCGGCATCCACTTTTAGCAGATCGTTCCACGCCAGTTCGCCCGCCACGCCCCAGCCGTTGCTGGTGCGTTCGAGATTGTCATCGTGCAGTAAAAAAATCTGCCCGTCTTTCGATAACTTAGCGTCAAACTCAATCATCGTATGGCCGTAACGAGCGCCGGTATCGATGGCCGCCAGGGTATTTTCCGGAGCCAGTTTACCGCCGCCGCGGTGGGCGACGATATGAGGATAAGGCCAGTGACTCATGCGCGTTGTCCTGTTTCACTATCAAAAAGATGCAGACTTTCCTGCGGCAGATGCAGCCACAGGGTGCTGCCCGCCTGCGGACGCTGCTGGTGCGGCAGCCGGACCACCAGCTTTTGCTCGCCCCAGCGCCCGTGGGCGAGGTTATCGGCACCTAAAATTTCCAGCGTATCCATCACCAGCGGTACGCCACCTTCCGCCTCGGAGCTTAATGCAAAATGTTCCGGACGGATACCCAGGGTCATCTTACGCCCGGCATAGCGGCGATGCTCGCTGTTGATGGGTAAAAGCATCCCGCCCTCAAGCTCGAAGCGGCTACCGTCGTCGCTGACCCGGCCTTCCAGCAGGTTCATTGCCGGGCTGCCGATAAAGCTCGCCACAAAGCGGCTGGCCGGTTTTTCGTAGACCTCGACCGGCGTACCAATCTGCTCGGCGATGCCTTTATTCATCACCATCACCCGCTGCGCGAGGGTCATGGCTTCCACCTGATCGTGCGTCACGTACAGCGAGGTGGTTTTCAGCCGACGGTGCAGCTGCTGCAGCTCCAGACGCATCTGCACGCGCAGTTTGGCATCGAGGTTGGAGAGCGGCTCATCAAACAGGAATACCGCCGGGTCGCGCACGATAGCCCGCCCCATCGCCACGCGCTGGCGCTGGCCGCCAGAGAGTTCGCGCGGACGGCGCTTCAGCAGGCCATCCAGCTCCAGAATGCGCGCCGCTTCCTGGACACGTTCGGCAATTAATCCTTTACCTAAACCGCGAATTTTCAGGCCCCACGCCATATTCTCTTCCACGCTCATATGCGGGTAGAGGGCGTAGTTCTGGAACACCATCGCAATACCGCGATCTTTCGGTTCCATTTCGGTGACGCGCTTGCGGTCGATCCAGATATCGCCGCTGGTGACCCGCTCCAGGCCCGCCACCATGCGCAGCAGGGTTGATTTTCCGCAGCCCGAGGGACCCACCATCACAATAAATTCGCCGTCCGCGACGTCCAGCGTCAGCGGCTGGATCACCTGGGTTTTGCCATCCCAGCTTTTGGTTACTGCCTGTAGCTTAAGTCCTGCCATTTTATTTCTCACTATCCACTAAACCACGCACAAACGCGCGCTGCATGGCTAAAACGATGACAACCGGAGGAATCAGCGTGAGCAGCATCGCCGCCATCACCTGATTCCACTGCGTGGTACCCTGGCCGATGGCGATCATCCCTTTGATGCCCGCGACCGCCGTGCCGAGATTCACGTCGGTAATGATCAGCAGCGGCCACAGATACTGGTTCCAGCCGTAGATAAAGGTGATGACGAACAGCGCCGCCAGGTTGGTTTTCGACAGCGGCAGCACGATGTCGCGGAAGAAGCGCATCGGCGACGCGCCGTCGATACGTGCGGCCTCTATCAGCTCGTCCGGCAGGGTCATAAAGAACTGGCGGAACAGGAAGGTGGCGGTCGCCGAGGCCATCAGCGGCAGGGTGAGCCCGGCATAGCTGTCGAGCATTTTCAGGTTGGCGATCACTTCCACCGTCGGGAAAATACGCACCTCAACCGGCAGCATCAGCGTGATGAAGATCATCCAGAAGAACAGGTTGCGCAGCGGAAAACGAAACCAGACGATGGCGAAAGCGGAGAGCATCGAGACCGTAATTTTGCCCACCGTGATGCCGAAGGCCATGATGAAGCTGTTGAGCATCATCAGCCAGAACGGCGCGCTATTGGCCCCTACGCCGTTCACCCAGATAAACTTCATGTTTTCGAGCAGATGCCCGCCGGGAATCAGCGTCATCGGCGTATCAAAAACCGCTTTACTGTCCAGCGTCGCCGCGACAAAGGCGACATACAGCGGAAACAGAATGACCGCGATCCCTAAAATCAGCATGGTGTGGCTGAAAATCGTCAGCCCGCGTCGATTCTCAATCATTGGTAGCGCACCTTTCGTTCAACGTAGCGGAACTGCACCACCGTCAGAATAATGACGAGGAACATCAGCACCACCGACTGGGCGGCGGAAGCGGAAAGGTCGAGCCCGGCAAAACCTTCACGGTAGATCTTATAAATCAGGGTTGTTGTCGCCTGAACCGGCCCGCCGCCGGTTGCGGCATCGATAACCGGGAAGGTATCAAAGAAGGCGTATACCAGGTTAACCACCAGCAGGAAGAAGCTCACCGGGGCGATCAGCGGCAGCGCCAGCCTGAAGAAGCGGCGAACCGGGCCGGCGCCGTCAATCGCGGCGGCTTCTACCAGCGAGCGGGGAATCGATTGCAGCGCGGCGAAGAAGAACAGGAAGTTGTAACTAATCTGCTTCCAGACCGAGGCGAAAACCACGAGGAACATCGCCTGACCGCTGTTCTGCGCGTGGTTCCAGTCGTAGCCCATCTCACCGAGGAGATGCGTAATCAGCCCGCGTCCGGGGTTGAACAAGAAGATCCACAGCACCGCCGCCACCGCGGGCGCAACGGCATAGGGCAGGAGCATCAGCGTCTGATAGAAGCGGCTGCCGCGCACCACGTAATCCACCAGCGCGGCGAAAAACAGCGAGCTCAGCAGGCCGCTGACGGTAACCATCGTGCTGAACTTAATGGTGGTCCAGAAGGAGTCCAGGTAGTACGGGTCCTGGAAGAGGGCTAAAAAGTTATCCAGGCCGACAAACTGGCTGGAGAGCCCAAACGGATCGACGCTCTGCAGCGAATACCACAGCGCTTCGCCCGCGGGCCAGATAAAAAAGATGACGGTGATAACCAGCTGCGGCGCGACCAGCACATAGGGCAGCCAACGCGAGCGGAACACCGGACGGGATGATGACATAGTTAAACTCTGAGTTGGTTTCCCCTCATCCCGGCCCTCTCCCTAAACGGGCGAGGATGAAAAGACGGCTCCGGGCGATCCCCTCTCCCCGACGGGGAGAGGGTGAGGGGCTGGCTATAAGATTACGACCTGGTTGACTGCTCGAAACGGCGCAGCAGCTGATTACCGCGCTCAACCGCGGCGTCCAGCGCCTGCTGAGGCGTTTTCTTCCCGGTCCATACACTTTCCAGTTCTTCATCTACGATGGTGCGAATCTGCGGCATATTGCCCAGGCGCAGACCTTTGGTGAACGGCAGCGGCGGCTTGTTCAGCATCTGGCGCGTCGCGATATCGGCACCGGGGTTCTTATCATAGAAGCCCTGTTCGCGGGTCAGGTTGTAAGCGGCGGTGGTAATCGGCAGATAGCCGGTTTTTTGATGCCATTCGGCGGCGTTTTCCGGCTTGGTCAGGAAATCGAGGAATTTGGCGACGCCGGTATAGGTTTCTTTGTCTTTACCCTGCATCACCCACAGGCTGGCCCCGCCGATAATGGCGTTTTGCGGCGCGCCTTTCACGTCGGCGTCGTACGGCATCATCCCTACGCCATAGTTGAACTTCGCGTACTGGCGAATATCCGCAAGGGAGCCGGAAGAGGCGGTAGTAATGGCGCAGTCGCCGTTATAGAACTTCTCGGTGGATTCGTCTTTACGCCCGAAGTAGCTGAAGTCGCCTTTCTTATTCAGTTCTTCGAGCAGAGCGATATGCTTCACCTGCTCCGGCTTGTTGAACTCCAGTACCGCATCGGTACCGTCGAAGCCGTTGTTTTTGGTCGCCACCGGCAGGCCGTGCCAGGCGCTGAAGTTTTCAATCTGAATCCAGCCCTGCCAGCCGCTGGCGTAGCCGCATTTCATCCCGGCAGCTTTCAGCTTCGCGGTATACGCCGCCAGATCCTGCCAGGTTTTCGGCGGCTGTTCCGGATCTAATCCGGCTTTTTTAAAGGCGTCTTTGTTGTAGTACAGCACCGGCGTGGAGCTGTTAAACGGCTGGGAGAGCAGATGGCCGGTTTTGGAGTCGGTGTAATAACCGGAAACGGTTGGCACGAACTGCGTTTCATCAAACTGAATGCCCGCATCGCTGAACACCTGATAGACCGGCTTAATCGCCTTCGAGGCCATCATCGTCGCGGTGCCGACTTCGTAAACCTGCAGAATAGCCGGGGCGTTGCCGGTACGGAAGGCGGCGATGCCGGCGCTCAGGCTCTGCTCATAGTTGCCTTTATACACCGGAACAATTTTGTAGTCCGGGTTGGCTGCGTTGAAACGTTGCGCCAGTGAATCAACTTCTTTCCCCAACTCCCCTTCCATCGAGTGCCAGAACGGGATAGTGGTTACCGCCAGGGCTTGTCCGGCAAATGCCAGGCTGAGCGCCAGTCCTAAAGCTGTATGTCGTAACGATATCATCGGTTATCTCTCTTGTTGTTCCGGATGCGCGATTTCACGCGTTTTATGTTCGCGGGGGTAACATGACATGCTCGAATGACAGAAAAATAACTATTGCATTACAAAAATATTACAATAAATTGGCAAAAACATGATGAAACGGTGAAAAAAAAGTGGCAGGGAAATGGCAAAGCGAAAAAGAGAGGCGGCGCAGGCTACAGATAAGCGGGGATCTGTAGTTAAATAGGGGGCGTTAAACAGCACTCTCCGGCGAGCCGTCATAAGGAAAAATATGAAGACGCTTCATAAACCTACCGAACGCGTTTTACTCATTCTGGAAACCTTAGCCAACGCGGACGGAATGACGCTTTCCGAGCTATCGCTCAAAACGGATATTTCAAAGGGAACCATTTTCCCGATCCTCAAATCGCTGCAGTACCGGAAATATATCAGCCACGACGATCGCAACGGCATATATACGCTGGGGATTTCGTGCGCGGTTCTGGCCAGCTCAACGGTGGAAAAAGAGTTCTGGCTGAAAACGATCAATAGCGAAATGCACGCGGTGGTCAATGAATGCAATGAAGTTTGCCAGCTCGGCATTCTGGATGACGCCTGGGTGCTCTATGTTGATAAAGTTCAGGGCGACCAAACCGTGCAGCTGGTCTCTAAGGTAGGGACTCGCCTTCCGGCAATCTGCTCTGCCCTGGGCAAGGCGCTGCTGCATAAGCACCGCGACGAAGAGATCCTGGAGCTCTATCCGCAGGGTTTTCCTTCCGTTACCGCCCGCAGCGTAACGAATATGGCTCAGCTTCGTCAGCAGCTGGAATGGGTCGCCGCCAACGGTTATGCCATGGACGATCGGGAAATCAACGACGATACCATCTGCTTTGCCGTCCCCCTGCTGCAGAAAGGCATTATTCTGGCGGCGATCAGCGTCTCATTGCCCTCTTTCCGCGCCAGCGATGAAAAAACGCAGCAGGTTATTCACGCGTTAAAAGAGGCAAAGGGTCGTATCGAAAGCGTGCTGAATAAGCTGCCTGATATTAAAAATTACTGATTTATTCGCCAGCGGTGCCGTCGGAATTGTGATTACCCACACAATACCGAGATTTAATGATCCGCCGTGACGCCCGCCTCTTCTGCATAATTCCCCATCTATTCATTGATTTAAGCAATTATCCATCCGCCTTTTACGCCATTTGACTTCACGTCGATGGCGTGTTTACTTATGCTTAATCGCAAATACAAACAGTGTTTGTATATACGAACAACAAAGAGGTTGAATATGCAAAGTCGTTACATCACCCCGGCAATAACGGTTTTTGATGAGCAGGGCAGGCTGGATCCTGAAGGCAACTTTCGCCTGTATGATTTCATTAAAAGCAGCGTATCGGGATTTGTCGTCATGGGCAGTACCGGCGAGTTTTTCTCGCTGGATATGAAAACATCCCGTCAGATAATTCAAATGGCGGCAGAGTTCCCTCGCGAGGGAATAAAGGCCTATGCGGGAACCAGCCGCATGGATATTGACGAGTGCGTAGAGCTGGCAAACTATGCAGATGAGTGCGGGCTGGATGGCGTCATGATTATCAGCCCGTGGTACTTCCGCCTGACTGATGAAGGCATTTATACATTTTATAGCCAGATTGCCCGCCGCACCGCCGCCAAAATATTCATCTATAACTTTCCGGAGCGCACCGGCTATTCCGTCTCGCCGGAGGTCTGTTTACGACTCGCCAGCGAGTTCCCAAACATTGTCGGTCTTAAAGACACCATTCCGGACACCAATCACACGTCGCAGGTGATTCGCCAGGTAAAATCTGAACTATCGTATTTTGAAGTCTATGCCGGTTATGACAATAACTTCGCGCACAATGTCCTGGCGGGGGGCGATGGATGTATTGGCGGGTTATCCAATATTTGCCCTGAAATATTCCGCAACTGGATGCAGGCATTTAACGATAACGATGTGCAGCAAATTTCGCGGTATCAGAAAAAAGTGGATGGGTTAATGGATATTTACGCGGTTAACGATCCGTTCATTCCAACATTTAAAAAAGCGTTACAGCTGCGCGGAATTATTCAGTCCGACCGCTGCACGCCACCGTTTAGCTCGCTCGCCACCTGCCAGACCGAAAGTATTCTGCGGATACTTTCCCGCGCTGGTATTGAAATTAATGCCTGACCCCCACGCGGAGGTATTATGAAAACCATCACAGCTTACGACAATCCGGCCCTCAATTCCGCGATTACCAAATCATGGAAGCGCCTGGTGCCACTGATGTTTATTTTGTACTTCATCGCCTTTATCGACAGGGTGAACGTGGGATTCGCCAAAGAGGCGATGCAGGTGGATATTGGGCTCTCCAATTCCGCCTTCGCCCTCGGCGCGGGGATCTTTTTCGCCGCCTATGCGCTGTTTGGTATTCCCGCTAACCTGATTCTGAATAAAATCGGCGCGCAAAAATGGTTAAGCATCACCACCGCGCTGTGGGGCGTTCTCTCTGCCCTCACCGGACTGGTGCAGACGGAAACCCAGTTTATTGTTCTGCGCTTTTTACTGGGGTTAGGCGAAGCCGGTTTTTATCCCGGTATTCTGCTGCTGGCCTCCATCTACTTTCCCAATAAAGTTCGCGCCTCCGTCGTCGGTATCTTCGTGCTCGGCGTTCCGCTGGCATTAACCTTAGGCTCGCCCATCTCCGGGGCGCTTCTGGAAATGCACGGCTTCCTCGGCAAACCCGGCTGGTTCTGGATGTTCTTTATCGAAGGCATTCCGGCGGTCATCATGGGGATCTTCGCCTGGTTCTGGCTTGATGATACGCCGGCCAAAGCGCGATTCCTGAACGACGAAGAGAAAAAGGCGCTGATTGCTCAGCTTCAGCAGGAGCAGCGGCAGACGGAAACCAGCAGCGTCGGCACCGCCCTGAAAAGCCTGAAAGTCTGGCACCTGGCGCTGATCTACGGCACCATCCAGATCAGCGTTTACGGGCTGATGTTCTTCCTGCCTTCGCAAGTCGCCTCGCTAATGGGCTCCACGCTCGGCTTTAAGGAGTCGCTGGTCGCCGCCATTCCGTGGGCCTGCTCCGCCGTCGGCGTCTATTACATTCCGCGTCTGGCGGACAAAATGCCGGCCCGTCGGGTGCTGATTTCAGTTATCTGTATGCTGGCGGCGGCGCTGGGGCTGTTTGTTTCTGCCTGGTCCGGCCCGGTACTCGCCATTGCCGCGCTCTCGCTGTCGGCCATCGGCTTTCTCTCCGTGCAACCTATCTTCTGGACTTTCCCGGCGCAGATTGTGTCAGGCTCGGCGCTGGCCGCCAGTATCGGCTTTTGCACCACCATGGGCGCATTTTGCAGCTTCCTCGCGCCGCTGATTCGCGTTGAGGTCGATGCCTTCTTCGGCAACGATTCGGCGGGTCTGGTCGCCCTGTCGCTCATCACCGTCTGCTGCGCGCTGCTGATTGCCGCCCTTGCCGGCAGAAAAGCGACAAACGGCGTCGCGGTCCCCCATCACTAAGTCCTGATGCGCTTATAACAAAGGATAATGAACATGCAGACCATCTTAAAAATTGACCCTACCGATAACCTGATCGTTGCGCTGCAGGACTTACGCAAAGAGCAGCGGGTTCACTGGAACGATGAAGCCTACGTTCTGCGTAGCGATGTCAAAGCCAAACATAAATTCGCCACCGAGGATATTGCGCCCGGCGATATCGTGTCGCTGTACGGCGTTCCGGTCGGCAAAGCGACGCGCCCCATCACCCGCGGCGAAGCCATTACCACTGAGAATATCAAACACTACGCGGCCCCGGTTTCGCTTGACGACGTCGCGCCCTATGACTGGCAGCAGCCGGATGTTTCAGCCTGGCAGCAGCGGACTTTCAAGGGCATAGTGCGCGAAGATGGCCGGGTCGCCACCGCGAACTACTGGCTGGTCATTCCGCTGGTATTCTGTGAAAACCGCAACGTTCAGCGCGTCACCGATGCGCTGAACGACGCCCTCGGCTACGCCAATAACGGCCTGAAAAATTTTGCTCGCCAGGTGACGTCGGCAGGGGCATTAAACGATACCCGCCATCTGCCCTTCCCGCATCTTGACGGCATCCGCTGTATTACCGTCAATTCCGGCTGCGGCGGCGCCACCTCGGACAGCATGACGATGTGCGACGTGCTGGCCGCCTATTCCGATCATCCCAACGTTCTTGGCGTGACGGTCTTTGCCCTCGGCTGTGAAAAAGCGCGGATTGTTGATTTCAACGCCGCGCTGGCGAAGCGCAACCCGAATTTCAACAAACCGATTATTTACTTCAGACAGCAGGACTGGAGTAGCGAAGAAAAAATGATGCAGGATGCGTTGACTGAAACCTATAACGCGATCCGCGAAGCCCCCGTCGCCGAGCGGCAGGACGTCCCGCTCTCCCACCTCAAAATCGGCGTGAAGTGCGGCGCTTCTGACGGGTTCTCGGGGATCAGCGCAAACCCGGCGATGGGCGAAGTGTCGGATCGTCTTGTCGCCCTCGGCGGCGCGTCGGGGCTGGCGGAATTCCCCGAGCTGTGCGGCGCTGAAGGGGATATCGTGCAACGCTGCGCGACCCGCGAGCTGAAAGAGAAGTTTTTGTCGCTGATGAAAAACTATGAGCATGTCGCGAACTTCTTTGGCACCACCATCGCCGATAACCCCAGCCCGGGAAACATTGCCGATGGGCTGATCACTGACGCGATAAAATCCGCCGGCGCGGCGAAAAAAGGCGGCAGAGCGCCGGTAAGCGCGGTATGCGACTACGCCGAACCGATGGGAGAAAGCGGCCTTTCGCTGGTCTGCACGCCGGGCAACGATGTGGACGCGGTAACGGGCCTGGTCGCGGCGGGGTGCAACGTGGTGATCTTCTCAACCGGGTTAGGTACGCCGACGGGGAACCCTATCGTTCCGGTGCTTAAGGTTTCAACCAACTCCGCGCTGGCGAAAAAGATGCCGGATATTATCGATTATGACTGCGGGCCGATTATCGAAGGCACGCCGCTGGCGGACATCGCCGACGGCCTGTTTGAGAAAATCATCGCCACCGCCAGTGGGACCTGGCGCACCAAAGCGGATGCGCTCGAACAGTATGATTTTATGCTATGGAAACGCTCTCTGGAGCTGTAGGAATCAAGTAAAACGCCCGGCAGATGCCGGGCGTTTTGTCTTCGCTACCCGCCCAGATAGGCGCTGCGTACCGCTTCATTCGCCAGCAGCGCGTCGCCGGTATCCTCAAGCACCACGTGTCCGTTTTCCAGCACGTAGCCGCGGTCGGCCAGCTTCAGCGCCTGGTTGGCGTTCTGCTCGACGAGGAAGATAGTCATCCCCTGCTCGCGCAGCTGTTCGATGGTATCGAAGATTTGCTGAATGATAATCGGCGCCAGACCGAGCGAAGGCTCATCCAGCAGCAGCAGGCGCGGCTGGCTCATCAGCGCGCGCCCGATAGCCAGCATCTGCTGCTCGCCGCCGGACATGGTGCCCGCCCGCTGAACCCGGCGCTCATGCAGGCGCGGAAACAGCTCATACACCCATTTGATGCGGGTCTGGAACTGGTCGCGGTCGGCAAAAAAACCGCCCATCGCCAGGTTCTCTTCCACCGTCATCCGCGAGAAAACGCGGCGCCCTTCCGGCACGATCGCCACCGCTTCGCGCATGATTTTCGCCGTCTGCCAGTCGGTAATATCTTTACCGTCGAAAACCACGCGGCCGCTGGAGGCGCGCGGGTCGCCGCACAGAGTACCCAGCAGAGTAGTTTTTCCCGCGCCGTTGGCGCCAATCAGGGTGACAATCTCTCCCTGATTGATATGCAGACTGACGTTGTGCAGCGCCTGGATTTTGCCGTAATGCGCGCTGACGTTGTCAAAAGATAACATCACTTTTTCCATCTTATGCGTCACCACCATTATGCTTCACCTAAATAGGCGCGGATCACGTCCGGGTTGTTGCGGATCTCTTCCGGCGTACCGTTGGCCAGCGGCGTGCCCTGGTTTACCACGTAAATACGGTCGGAAATGCCCATCACCAGCTTCATATCGTGCTCAATCAGCAGGATGGTGGTGTTGTGATGGCTGCGCAGCTCGACGATCAGCTCGTCCAGCTCTTTGGTCTCTTTCGGGTTCAGCCCCGCCGCGGGCTCATCAAGCATCAGGATTTCCGGCTGGGTCACCATACAGCGGGCAATCTCCAGACGGCGCTGGTCGCCGTAGGCCAGGTTACTGGCCTGCCGGTTGGCGTGCTCAAGCAGGCCAATACGTTCAAGCCAGGTCGCGGCGCGGTCCAGCGCTTCGCTCTGGGCGCGGCGGAAGGACGGCGTCTTCAGCAGGCCGGAGAAAACCCCGGTTTTCAGCTGCTGATGCTGCGCCACCAGCAGGTTTTCAATCACCGTCATTTCGCGGAACAGACGCACGTGCTGGAACGTTCGCACCACGCCCATACGGGCAATCTGCTGGCCCGGCAGCCCTTCCAGATGCTGGTCGCGCAGCATAATGGTGCCGCCGGTTGGCTTATAGAAGCCGGTCAGGCAGTTGAAGACGGTGGTTTTGCCCGCGCCGTTAGGGCCGATAAGCGAAACGATTTCCCGCTCGCGCAGCTCCAGCGACACGTTGTTGACCGCCAGCAGGCCTCCAAAACGCATCATCAAACCGTTTACGGATAATAATGGCTGACTCATGCCTGCTCTCCTTCTTTGGCCTGCCCATTTTTCAGCTTCAGCTGCGGACGGGTCATCGGCAGAAGTCCCTGCGGACGCCAGATCATCATCAGTACCATCAGCGCGCCCAGCATCAGCATGCTGTATTCATTGAAATCACGCATCAGCTCGCGCGAGACGACCAGCAGAACCGCCGCCAGGATCACCGCGAACTGGGAGCCCATACCGCCGAGAACCACAATCGCCAGCACAAAGGCCGACTCGGCGAAGGTAAAGGATTCCGGACTGACGAAGCCCTGACGGGCGGCGAACAGGGTGCCGGCAAAACCGGCAAACGCGGCGCTGATGGTGAAGGCGGTCAGCTTGATGCGCGTCGGGCTGAGGCCCAGCGAGCGGCAGGCAATCTCATCTTCACGCAGCGCTTCCCACGCGCGGCCCAGCGGCATACGCAGCAGGCGGTTAATTACGAACAGGCTTAACACCACCAGCAGCAAAGCGACCAGGTAGAGGAAAATCACGCGATCGGAGGGGTCGTACTTCACGCCGAAGAAGTTGCTGAACGTATCCCAGCCGCCTTCGCGGGCGCTGCGGCTAAATTCAAGGCCGAACAGCGTCGGTTTCGGGATCTGGCTGATGCCGTTCGGGCCGCCGGTTATTTCGGTGTTGTTAAGCAGCAGGATGCGCACGATTTCGCCAAAGCCAAGCGTGACAATCGCCAGATAGTCGCCGCGCAGGCGCAGGACCGGGAAGCCAAGCAGGAAGCCCGCCGCCGCCGACACCAGCCCCGCCAGCGGCAGGCAGGTCCAGAAGCCCAGACCGTAATAGTGGTTCAGCAGCGCGAAGGTATAGGCGCCGATAGCGTAGAAACCGCCGTAGCCCAGCACCAGCAGGCCGGAAAGCCCCACCACCACGTTAAGGCCCAGGCCGAGGATGATATAGATCATCGTCAGGGTAGCGATATCCACCGTTCCGCGCGACACCATAAACGGCCACGCCACGGCGATAACCAGCAGGGCGATCAGGAACAGCTTCTGTTTTACCGTCGAACCGTCGATAGCCGGCAGAATAAACTTCGGCCCGGAGACGTTCTTCATGGTTTTCTGGAAAACGGGACGCAGCAGCTGGAAGAAGAAGACCACCGCGGTACCGATATAGATCCACTGCCAGCGGATATCGGCGGCGGTATCCACCACCAGCTTCGTGCCGTCCAGCTCCAGCTGCACGCCCATAAAGACGCCCGCCAGGATAAAGAACATCACCGCGGACAGCAGCGCCATCGCAAAATGCATCGGTTTCATACTTTTTCTACCTCCGGACGGCCCAGGATACCGGTAGGCATCACCAGCAGAACCAGGATCAGCAGCGCGAAGGAGACCACGTCTTTATATTCCGTACTGAGATAGGCAGAAGAGAGCGCTTCGGCGATACCGAGGATCAGCCCGCCGATCATCGCCCCGGGAATGCTGCCGATGCCGCCCAACACCGCGGCGGTGAAGGCCTTCATCCCGGCCATAAAGCCGATGTACGGGTTGATTACGCCGTAGAACTGACCGAGCAGAACGCCGGCAACCGCCGCCATTGCCGCGCCGATCACAAACGTCAGCGCAATCACCCGGTCGGTGTTGATGCCGAGCAGGCTGGCCATTTTCAGGTCTTCAGCGCAGGCGCGGCAGGCGCGCCCCATGCGGGAATAGCGGATAAAGAGCGTCAGCGCCAGCATGGCGATAAACGTCACCACCCAGATAACCAGCTGCATGGTGGTGATAGTGGCGGTGAAGTTATCGCTGCTGCCTACCGTCCACTGGCCGTTGAACAGGCTCGGCAGCGCGACATCGCGCGAACCTTCCGTCAGGCTGACGTAGTTTTGCAGGAAGATGGACATCCCGATGGCGGAGATCAGCGCAATCAGGCGTTTTGAGCTGCGCACCGGCCGGTAGGCCACGCGTTCGATACTCCAGCCGTAGGCGCTGGCAATCACGATAGCGCCGACGAATCCGGCGGCAACCAGCAGCCAGCTGGTATCAATGCCCATCATCATCAGGGCGGCAATGATCATGAAGGAGACGTAGCTGCCAATCATATAGACCTCGCCGTGGGCGAAGTTGATCATGCCGATAATGCCGTACACCATGGTATAGCCGATGGCAATCAGCGCGTAGGTGCTTCCCAGCGTGACGCCGTTAAACATCTGCTGCAGAAAATAGAGAAACTGCTCGGACATAAGGTAACCTTTTTCTACCCGCCCGCTTTGCACGGGCGGTGGGATAACTTGTCTTATGGCTTATTTCGCGAGGGTGGATGACCCGTCCGCGTGCCACTGGAAGACACCAAATTCAAATCCCTTCAAATCGCCTTTTTCGTCCCAATTCAGCGGCCCAATCACGGTTTTCGCGCCGTGAGCTTTTAGATCTTTGATTAAATCCAGCGGCTCCTGGCTTCCGGCCCGGTCCATCGCCTGCGCCAGCGACTGCACGGCGGCGTAGGTGATCCAGACATACGGACCGCTCGGGTCTTTCTTCTCGGCTTTGAGCGCGTCAACGATAGCGCTGTTGGCCGGGTCCTGGTCATAGCGTTTTGGCATCGTCACCAGCATGCCTTCCGCCGCATCGCCCGCGATGTTGGACAGCGACGCGTTACCCACGCCTTCCGGGCCCATAAACACGGTTTTCAGGCCCACGGAGCGCGCCTGGCGCAGCATCTGGCCCATTTCCGGGTAGTAGCCGCCGTAGTAAACGAAGTCGATATTCTCTTTTTTCAGGCGCGCCAGCAGCGCGGAGAAGTCTTTTTCACCGGCGGTAATGCCGTCGAAGAAGACGATATTCGCGTCGCCTTTTTTCAGGCTATCCTGGACGGAACGCGCCAGGCCTTCGCCGTACTGCTGCTTATCATGAATGATAGCAATACGCTGCGGCTTGACGGTTTCCATGATGTATTTTGCGGCGGTCGGCCCCTGCGAAGAGTCCAGACCGGCGGTACGCATGATGTACTGATAGCCACGCTGGGTCAGCTCCGGGTTGGTCGCGCCCGGGGAGATCATCAGAATGCCTTCATCTTCATAGATATCGGATGCCGGCTGGGTGGAAGAAGAGCAGAGGTGGCCGATAACGTACTGAATGCCGTCATTGACGATTTTGTTCGCCACCGCAACGGCCTGTTTCGGGTCGCAGGCGTCATCGTACTCCACGGCAACCAGCTTATCGCCCTTGATGCCGCCCTGGGCATTAATATCTTTGATCGCCTGGCGCGCGCCGTTGAATTCCATATCGCCCCACTGGGCTACCGGGCCAGACATCGCGCCAACAACGGCGACCTTAATATCTTTGGCAAAAGCCGCCTGGGACATCGCCAGTGCGACTAACCCCGCGATAACCGTTTTCGCGTTCCTTTTCATGCTGCAGAACCCCGTTCGTGATGTGGTGTAAATATTTTGTATTTTTATGGTTAAAAAGCATTCTGTACTTTTATTAAACAACGCTACTTTTACCATTATCTTTAATGGTTTAGCGAGGTTTTTTGCCTGAATACAGAGTAAAATCTCTATTTTTCAGGCGATTAAGCAAAGATAATATTCTGTATTTACTGGAAGATAAACAAAAAAAGTCCAGTAAACAGCATAAAATAACGATACATAAGGCGGAATAAAACGCTACATTTTAGGTTAAAATTCTGCTTATTTTTCGATCCATGATGAATTGCTCTACCCTGCTCCTTCCAGGAAAACGAATCCCCTGATGAACAGGCAAAAAACGGCGCTCCGCCTGGCGGGGAATTTGGATACACTAACGCCTCTGTTTTGACTGGACCCTCGCGTATGAAACTGACCATTATTCGTTTACAGCACTTCAGCGATCAGGATCGCATCGACTTAGGTAAAATCTGGCCGTCGCAGGATCTCGCGGCGCTGGCTCTGGATGAGAGCCATCGTATTTATGCCGCCCGCTTCAATGAGCGCCTGCTGGCCGCGGTTCGCGTAACGCTAAACGGCGTTGAGGGCGAACTCAGCGCGCTGTGCGTGCGTGAAGTGACCCGCCGTCGCGGCGTCGGACAGTATTTAGTGGAAGAGGTGCTAAGGGATAACCCGGAAATCAGCAGCTGGCGCATCGCGGATGCCGACGCGGAAGACCGCGGCGTGATGGCGGCGTTTATGCAGGCGCTGGGCTTTAACGCGCAAACCGGCGGTTGGGTAAAAAAGCAATAAATCGGCGAAAGAAGGCTGAACATTCCCGGATTGCGGCGTAACGCCTTATCCGGGCTACAAAAAACCAGACCGCACCAGCCTGTAGCCCGGGTAAGCGCAGCGCGACCCGGGAAGAAACCGTACCAATGCATCAACTCCGGCGCATTCCCCGGGTTGCGGCGTAACGCCTTACCCGGGCTACAAAAAACCAGACCGCACCAGCCTGTAG